>DASVGM010000626.1:0-10079 GCA_036379555.1 Pirellulales bacterium
ACTCGACTTGCCGCTGGGCATTGCGTCGGGCCTTGAGTTCTCGCCCGACGGCAAGCAGCTTGGCTTTACGCTGGCTCGGCCTGACGCCCCGGCCGATGCCTATTCCATCCGGCTCGCGGACGCCGAGTTGCTACGCTGGACCCACAGCGAAACCGGCGGGCTAGACCCCGAAGGTTTCATCGCGCCCACGCAAGTTCGCGTGCGGTCGTTTGATGGGCGGCAGGTTCCGGCGTATTACTTCCGTCCGGCGGCGGCCACGCGTGAACGTCCGGCGGCGGTGTTGATTACCATTCACGGCGGCCCGGAATCGCAATATCGGCCTTTCTTCTCGCCGTTCAGCCAGTTCGCGGTGAAGGAGCTGGGGCTGGCGGTGATCGCGCCCAACGTGCGCGGCTCGGCGGGCTACGGCAAGACCTACCTCAAGCTCGACAACGCCGAGCGGCGTTTAGACAGCGTCAAAGACATCGGCGCCGTGCTCGACTGGATCGCCGAGCAACCGGAGCTTGACGCCTCGCGCGTGGCGGTCATGGGAGGCTCGTATGGCGGGTTCATGGTGCTATCTTCGTTGGTCCATTTTCCCGAGCGCATCAAGGCGGGCATCGATATTGTCGGCATCGCCAATTTTCTCACGTTTCTGGAGCGCACCAGCCCCTATCGGCAAGATTTGCGCCGGGCGGAATATGGCGACGAGCGAAAACCGGAGATGCGGGCGTTTTTCGAGCGCATCAATCCGACCGCCGGGGCCGATCAAATCCGTTCGGCGTTGTTGGTGGCTCATGGGCGCAACGATCCGCGCGTGCCGTTTTTTGAAGCCGAGCAGATTGCCGAGAAAGTGCGTACCGCCGGCCGCCCGGTTTGGACCGTTTATGCCGACAACGAAGGTCATGGCTTCGCCAAGAAAGATAATCGCGACTATCTTACCGCCGTCGAAGTGTTATTCTTAAAGGAGTTTTTACAGCCCTAGCAGAATCAAATTTGGCAGCATGCATTCCTGGCACGAAATCTATCTCGACGACGAGTTGATCGAAAAATCGTTCCCCGTGGTCATTGAGGTGCCTTCGGGCAGCAAGAACAAATACGAGCTTGACAAAGCCACCGGCTTTTTGCGGCTCGACCGGGTGCTGTACAGTTCGGTACACTATCCGGCCAATTATGGCTTTTTGCCGCGCACCTATTGCGACGACGGCGACCCGCTCGACGCCTTGGTGCTGGGCCAAGAGCCGGTGCATCCGCTGACGATCGTGGAGGCCCGTGCCATTGGCGTCATGCGGATGCGCGACGACAAGGGCATTGACGACAAGATCATCGCCGTCAGCGTTCACGATCCGGCGGTCAGCGAATACTTCGACCACAAGCAGTTGCCCGAACATACTCTGCGTGAGGTGAAGCGGTTTTTTCAGGACTATAAAATCCTGGAGAACAAGCAGGTGGTGATCGACGACTTCATGGGGCCGGAGGACGCGATCAAGATTATTGTCGCGGCGCTCGATTTGTACCGTCAACTCCGTCGCGGCGAACTGAGCATGTGAGGTTCCATGATTCTCTATTGCGTCCGCCACGGCGAAAGCGTCTACAATGTTGAAGGACGATTGCAAGGCCAGGCTGACGTGCGGCTGTCGCCGTTGGGCTTGGGCCACGCCGACGCGGTAGCCGCCACGCTGAGCAAGCTGGAAATCGAGGCGGTTTATGCCAGCCCGCTATCGCGCGCGATGGAAACGGCCCGGCCGTTGGCCGCCGCGCTGAAGCTGCCGATTGTCGAGGACGCGCGCCTGAAAGAGATCGACATCGGCATTTTTCAAGGCGTCTTGGCCGAGGAACTGGCGGATCGTTTTCCTGAGGAAGCCGCGCGCTGGCGTTCGCAAGACCCTGATTATCGCATTCCGCGCGGCGAATCGCGCCGCGACTTGATGATTCGCGCGGAAGCCGCCTTTCACGACATTCGCGCCGCGGAGCACCGCCAGGTGGCGGTGGTGGCCCACGGCGGCGTCTTGGCCGCGGCGCTGAAGGCCTTGCTCGGCGTGCCCGCCGAGCGCAATCCATTCATGCTTTACAACGGCTCGATCAGCATGCTCGATTGGGGCGGCCAATTGAAACTGATGACGCTCAACCAGGTCGATCATCTGCGCGCCGCCGGGCACGCCTTGGCCACGCGCGCCGGCGACCTGGCGTAGTGTGCTTATCCCTTGCCTTCCGCCCACAGCGCGATGCCGGCCTGCCGCGTCTGCTGGCACTCGCGATAATGCGCGGTGAAAAGGTGCAAATCATCCGGTTTGGTGAGCAGCACATGCCGCACGCCCCAGGCGGCCAACACCGGCTCGGTAAAGCGGCAGGCGCTGTCGCGTGAACGACGCGCCGGCGGTTCGTTCGCATCGGCCGGCGGTTCACCGGGCGCCGGCGCCAGCAAAAAGCTGCGATAACCGACGATCGCATACAGCGGCAGACCGAGATCGAAGAGAGCGTTCCGCATGGAATCGCCCGACTCGAAGAAACCGGTGTTCTGCATGACCACCAAGGGCCGCGCTCCGCCAAGATGCAGCCCGGCCGCCAAGGCCCAAGCTTCTCCTTCGCGACAGACGCGCACCAACCGCAGTCGCCGGGAAGAAACCAGGGCCGTTTCCCACGCTCCCAACGCCGAGTCGGGCAGCCACACCACGTGCGAAATGCCGACGTTTTCCAGCGCGGCCACGACTTGCGACCCAATTTCGATGCTCATGGCGAACCTACTTCACTGGTTTTAATGTTGTCACCCACAGCAGCGGTTTGCCGGCGTCGTCGAGTCGCCACTGGCCGGTCAGGCCGCATTGATGCAAAACGCGGTCGATGATTTTTCCGTACCATGTTTTGCGAGCCGGAAACTTCGCCTGCAACTTGGCCAGATCGATGCCTTGCCGCGCCAGGGCATAATGGTCGTAAAGCACCGGCACTTTCAATCGCCCGCAAACCGCTGCGATCGCTTCCGTCAGCGGAATGTCGTCGATCTCGGCGTTCAGCAACTCAAACAGCGCCGGCACCACGTCTTTGGGTTTTTTGTCTTCCAACGACCAACCCACCGGCCAGGTCGTCTGCTTTTCCGTCGGCTGGACGATCAGGTACTCGATTCTTTTGCTGTCGGTGGAGCGGGGCACAAGGGCCAACCCCTCCGCGCGCACAGCGTAGGCCAGCGCGGTGCCGATCGTCAATCCTTGCAGTTCATCCGTGATGGCCGCCGACGCCGCCAAACGCCGCAGCACAGCGCGATCGACGACGAACGGATGCTCCAGCCCGGAGCTTAACTTTTGCAGCACCTCGCCGGGCGTCAGCCCCTTGGTGCTGTCGGCCACCGCCGTCGATAGTTCGGCGTTCACGTCGGCGAATTGCGCGGCGGCAAGACCAAAAGGGATTGGTCCGCCGCCGCCGGTCAGGGCGGCCGGGCCGCCGGCCTTTAGTTTTGCCAACCATGCGGCGATCCGAGCGCGATCGCGCGAGGAAAAGCGTCCGCCGGGCAAATCGAGTTGGCCGTTGGACCCCAACATGCCGACCACGTGATAAACCGGCGCCGCCTTCGAGCCGGCCGTTTTGATTTCGGCCTTATCGCCGGCGGCCGCCTTGCGTATTTGCAAACCATCCACGCCCAGTTCAGAAAAAAGCTGATACCATTGCTGCTGGCCGAGCACCGGGAAGGTGGCCGGCATGGCCAGTTCCACTTGTATGCGGCCTTCGGCGGCCAGCGCCGCCGCCGGCAACAGCCAGCAAAGCGCTGCAAACGCGAGACGTGACATGATAATTCGCTCCTTGGGGCCGGACTGTCTTCGAGGCTATCCGAAAACTCGCCGTGGGGCGGGCCGCCGGCCCGTCTGGAAGCAAGAGACGGTTCGGCGAACCGCCCCACGATACGCTGCCACGGCGGAATCCGAGTTTTCGGACAGCCTCTTAACGATTATACCATACGTCAGGGGCGTGAGCTTTGCGTGTGCGCGGCCGGCAAATCAACGACCTGCACGACGATTTGCTTGCCCAAACCAAACGCATATCGTTGGAGCGTATGAATGGTGGGGTTGTCTTGAACGCCGCTTTCCAGGCGGCGAGCAATTCTTCAAGCGTCGGCTGGTTCATTGGCAGTCATCCTCTTCTAAGTTTGGGCGAAAAACTCCCAGAACGCAGTCGGGGTTGCAGACGGCAATCTGGCGCCGTGCCCTGCTAACCGGCACGAACCTTGCCAAACAACGCCCACTTCGATGCGAACAACCGCCGCGTCTGCTATAACTCGTCCATGCCGGACTCACCATTTGACGGAACACGTGCGACCCATAAGCCGCTGCCACAGTGCAAGGCGTCATTGATTTGCCGTGAAGCCGAATTTGATGACCCCTCCGGCGAGTTCGATCTCTACGGCCTTGTCAACACCCTGCGATTTTCGGAGTTTCCGGCGCAAGTGCCGCCCTTAGCGCTGTTTTTGCAGCTTTATGACGGTATCGGACGATACGAACTGAGCGTTGAATTGCGCAGCCTCGCCGACGGCGACAGTGTGGCGGCCGGTTCGTTCGGCCATCTGAAGTTTCCCCCAGCGGCTTGTTAAAATGGAGTTGGCGGTGCCGATTGACTGCATGCGCTTGCCCGGGCCAGGGCGATACGAGATCGCCATCTTGTTTGACGGGCACGAGTTGGCCACCCAATTCATTGATATCGAGGCGGGAAATGACGACGAAACGCGATGACGACGATAAGGCGCGTGAAGCGGCCGAAACACCGACGGAGGGCAATGTTCCGCAGGGCGAACGCCGGCGGAGGGGCCGAGTAATCACCGCCAAGGACGCCGGCTGGATAAGTCCCACCGCTTTCGTCGCACCGATTACCCTCGTGCCCATCGATCCGCCCAGGCCGATCAAAAAGTCGCCGCCTGTCGGCTGAGCATCGGCGCGTTTGACGGTGAGCAATCGCGTGAATCGTCCGCGCGAGCCCCGGCGGTCCTCCCGCTCGCCGCCGGCTTTTTCGCGGACAAGCCGGCTTTACCCTTTCCCGTCGCCGAAATGCGGCCGGCAATAATGGTAAGGGTGAAGCTCTCCAAAGCGGTCGAGATTGTCGAGCACGGTGACGATTCGGCATGTTTCTTTGCCGCCGTTGGCCGTGCCGCGCAGGCCGCGGCCGACCATTTGCATGTAGCGCACGGGGCTGAAGACCTGTCGCGCGATCAGCACCAGGTCGGTCTTGGGCGCGTCGAAGCCAGTCGACGGCACGCAATGGTTGCACAGCACCACGGTACGGCGGTCTCGCGCGATCACAGAAGCGGCGCAAGCCCGTGATCGACGAGGTATTCGATCGCCCGGCGCACCGTTCGAGCCTTGCGCTCAAGGGCTTTGACCGATGGCGCGTCGGGGTCGCTGAACGGAACAAGGCTCTGCAACTGGCGTGCGATTTGTGACTCAAGCTCGCACAATAAGAACCAAATGCGGTCGTCGCGCGGCAGGCCAAGTTTGTGGCGAGCAATTGCGGTGGCCAACAGTTGCGCCACGGTATGCTCGACTGCGGCTTCTGGGGCGAAAACAAGGGTGTTGATTGCCGCCCACACGGCGCCGCCGCCCGCAGCCATGATTCCGCCCGCTGTGGCAAGTCCTCCGACCATTCCGCCAAAACCAAAATTGGCAAGCGCCGCGACAATCGCAGCTCCGCCCGCCAAACCAGCCGGCGCCGCCATCATTAGCCCGAGCGGCCCCAGCGCCATCAACGCGCCGCCTGCCGCCAAGCCCAGCAAAGGCATCAACCAAGAGCTACTTTCTTTAATGGCCTCACGCGCCTCGTCGAGCGCATCAAAGACGACCGTGCCGACACGGCTCGGCAAATCGAGAAAGCCCGCCAGACCTTACAGAGCGAGCTTCCGCTGTTCCTCGCCCGTATTGATTTCGTAAGGCGCGATGACGTTGCCGCCCAATAGGGTAAGCATGACTGAAATCGCGCTCCCCAGGTCGTACAAACGCTGTTTAAAGCGGTGCCATGCGGCAAGTTCACCTGCGGTTTCGCGAAATTGCGCCGGTACGGCGCGTTGCTCGCTCTGGTGTTGCTCAACGACGTTTTCAATCAGCGACCGTTTCACTTCGGCCAGCGCCGCGCGGAACTTTTGCTGCTTTGGCGGGTCGTCCTTCAATTGATCCGCCAGTAGATAGGCATAGGCGAGTGCGGCCAGGACGAGCCTTTCCTGGTCGTCAACTTGACGTTAAAAAGCGGAGCCTCCAAAGCGCATTCCATCAGCGCTTCTGGAAAACCGATCGCGTCGCCGCGAGTTCCAACGTCGGCCAATATCCGCTCAAGAGCCGCCTGCCGCCTCCAGTATTCCCAGCGCAGCCGATCGGCCCGCTTCTCGCTTGGCGATCCCGTGGTTACCGGAGGCAATGGACATGTGGATTGGAACCACATCATTCATGGCGCACCGTTAAAGAGGAACAGGAAACCGGATATAGAATCCGTGCAGGCTTTCGAGACCGCGAGCACGACTGGCCGAACGCCCGCCTGACATTCTCAGCATTGCGGCGTTGCCGATCAAGCGGAAAAGCGGCGACGCAGGTCGCCGGCCTCAAAATAGTGTTCGGTTGTTCGGGCGAAATCTTGGCGGGGCGCACGGCACAAACGCTACGCGGTGCGCAGCTACCGCTGAGCGTTGCGGCGATCGTCGGCAGACACTTGCGGCGTTTGGTGACAACCCAGTTTTGCAATGCGCGTTCACGCGATATAATTTTGGAAGTGCATCCTTCTGTGAGGCAAACGTGAAAACTGCTCAGGTCATTCGCCTTAAGGGGCGGCAAGCGATTCAATTACCGCCGGAGTTTACGGTTTGCGTCGACGCTTTCGCCATCCGCAAGGACGGTGATACGATCATTCTGGAGCCGATTAAAGCCGCCAACTGGCCGGCAGGTTTTTTCGAGGAGATTCACATCGAAGACCCGGCATTTGCTCGGCCCCACCAGGGCGACATGCCACTACCGCCATCCATCGGCTGAGGCGTCGTTTTGCCCGGTAATGGTGCATGAATGCGGTACTTGCTTGACACAAACACCTGCATCGCGGCGATGAAGAACCGTCCGTCGGTGGTCGCGCGCATGTCGGCGGTGCCGCCCGCCGAGTGTGCCGTTTCGACGATCACGGTTTACGAGCTGTTCACGGGAATCGAGAAATGCGCCGATCCGTCTCGCGAGCGATCTAAAGTGCTCCGGCTTTTGAGTGCGGTGACCGAAACCACTTTTGACACGCGCGCCGCGCGCGAGGCGGCCATCATTCGCGCGCAACTCGAAGCGCTCGGACAAATGATTGGACCGTACGACCTTCTTCTGGCGGGCCAGGCGAAGGCCGCTGGACTTCGCCTCGTGACGCACAACACGGCTGAGTTCAAGCGCGTGCAAGGGCTACAGCTCGAAGACTGGGAAACCGCTTAGATAGGCGAGGGACCGAGAAAGGCCGCTGAAGGCTGGTACGATGAAGTTGCTTTCGTGCTTTGGCAATGGTTCAAGGCAATCAACGGTCAACCGCACGCGCGCGTTTGCGGGCAGATGCGGATCTTCATCCGGCCGAAAAGTTCCATCGGCGAATGTCGCATGAAATACTTGGCTCATCGGCACTGGGTAAAAAATGCTGTAGTGGCTGACTCGCTTGGGCCGGCAACGGCATGTCGACGGTGCGTCGTCATTATTCTACGAGGGCACTTGGCGGCCAACAAGCGCGTTCGCCAGGTGGAAGAGGGGGGGCGCTACCTGCTGGTTCACAGCGCGCAGTGGCAAGAAAAGATTTGAGCGTTGGCAGCGAACAACTTACATTACGGTTTGCCACGCGCGCCAAAGGTTGCCAATGTCGTCAATTCGAGAGGTTTTATACATGAGTCAAGATCGAAATGCCACGGACGCCGTTATTACCCCGGTAGTCGCGAACGCGCTTGAGCAGACGCAAATCGGCCGTTTTCACACCAAGGGCGGACACGGGTTCGCGGCCGAAGAAGCGAACGCGCTCGCCGACCGGGCGCTAGGTCGAAAAGTCAAAATGGTCGGCGGCACTCACGCCGCCAATGGGGCCGACCGCATTGTCGATGGGTTGCAGATCCAGACGAAATACTGTCAGACGCCCCGGCTAACAATCGGAGACGCGTTTGATTCCCAGACAGGATTCTATCGCTACAACGGGCAATCACTGGAGGTGCCTCGCGACCAATATGACGAATGTGTGCGTCTGATGAAAGAGAAGATCCGCAATGGCCGCGTTCCCGATATCACCGACCCCGGAGAAGCCGAACGACTCGTCAAGAAGGGCGAGGTGACCTACAAGCAGGCACGTAACATCGCTCGCGTTGGAACGGTCGACTCGATCGTGTTCGATGCCAAAACGCAAGCCGTGACAAGCTCTTACGTCTTCGCGATCAGCTTCGGCATTCAGTTCGCGCGCTCGAAATGGAGCGGCGAGAGAACGCCGGAGGCGGTGAGGGCGGCGGTGGAAAGTGGCATCGTCTCCGGGGCGTCGAGCACGATTACTGGTATCGTCGCGGCGCAAGTCCTACGGACGCGCGTTGCGGCGTTAGGCGCGGCGCACGCACGAGATGGCATGCGTGTCGTCGCTTCGACCGCTGCCGGGCGCAAGGCGATTCAGTCGATCGCCCAAGCATCGCTCGGCCGTGCAGTGTATGGCGCGGCGGCCGTCAATCATGTCGCGAAATTACTCCGCAGCAATGTCATTACTTCGACGGTAATCGTCGCGTTGACCGCGACACCGGACTTTTACCGCGCCGCAATCGCGCGCAGCATCTCTTGGCGGCAATTCTCCAAAAACCTCGTTACCGTCGCGAGCGGCGTCGCTGGCGGCGTGGGCGGCTGGGTGGGTGGTGCCGCGCTGGGCAGCGTCGTGCCCGTGATAGGAACCGCCGCCGGTGGCGTCGTCGGAGGCATTTTGGGCGCCCTGGGCGGCGGCTGGTTCGGCTCGGCGGGGGCGAAAGCCGTGACGGATCGACTCGCCGAGGATGACGCCCAGCAGATGCTACGGTTCATCCAGGAAGTCGTCGAGGAGCTCGCAATCGACTATCTGTTATGCGAAGTCGAGATAAAGGAACTGATCGAAAACGTGAAGAAGAAGATTGACGCCGCATGGCTGCGTTCAATGTATCAAGCCGGAAAAGGCGCCGATCCTGACGCCGCACGCCGTGCGTTTGCGCATGATGAGCTCGACGAGGCGTGTCTAACAATCGTGAAGAAGCGAGAAAGGGTATCGCTTCCAGCGCCCGAGCAAGTGCAGGCTGAAATTGAGGAGTTGGCCGATGCGGTGCTCAAAGCCGAATCGTCCGCTGACCGTGATGATAATGATCGGATTCACGCTACCGCTCAACCCAACGGGTCATAGTGTTTTGCGTGAACATCAAAGGGCCTTCACGCGCCTTTTTCCGTCGCGAGTTGTTCCTGCCACTGCTCCACCAGCGCCAAGGCCGCCAGCGGTGTCAGGCCGTTGACGTCGGTCTGACGGATCGTTTCCAACAAGGGATTCTCGGGCGGGGCAAACAGCGTGAGCTGCAAGTCGCCGCCCACACGCAGACGCTTGCCGGCCAGCTTCGGCCGGCCGTCGCTCGCCAAATGTTCCTGCTCCAAACGCGCCAATATCTGCTTGGCCCGTTCCAAGACGTCGCGCGGCACGCCGGCCAAACGCGCCACGTGAATGCCGTAGCTCTTGTCGGCCGCGCCCTCCACAATCTTGTGTAGAAAGACCACGTTGTCTTGCCATTCACGCACCGCCACGTTCAGGTTTTTCACGCGAGAAAGCGACGACGCCAAATCGGTTAGCTCGTGGTAGTGCGTGGCGAACAACGTGCGGCAGCCGACGCGGTCGTGCAAGTGTTCCACGATGGCCCAGGCCAATGAGACGCCGTCGTAGGTGCTGGTGCCGCGGCCAATCTCGTCCAAAATCACCAGGCTGCGCTCGCTCGCCGTGTTCAAAATGCGCGCGGTCTCCGTCATCTCCACCATGAAGGTGCTCTGACCGCGAGCCAGTTCGTCGCTGGCGCCCACGCGTGCGAAGATGCGGTCGGCCACGCCCAGCGTCGCCTGCCGGGCAGGCACAAAACTGCCCATCTGCGCCATCAGCGA
>DASVGM010000627.1:0-20388 GCA_036379555.1 Pirellulales bacterium
CCCACACCGCCGGCGCTTTTTGCCTAAACGATAGTGTTTGCGCCGGCGCTGACGATTACCGCGTTCCTTCCTTTTCTCTCCCGGAGATAAAACATGATGTTCCCTTGGCCAATCAGCGCTCGCTCCGCGAAAAAAAAACCGCAACAGAAGCAAGCGGCCCGACGATTTAGCGCCAATCGCCCGTGGTGTGAGTCACTTGAGCCCAGGCTGCTGCTCGCCGCCGACCTGTCGATCACGAAATCGCAAGCGTCGCCTGTTTCGGGCGGTGTTCCGGCGGCGGTCGTCGCCGGCGAAATGATCAGCTACGAAATCACGGTCGCCAATAGCGGCAACGCCGCAGCCGCGAACACCACGATTACCGATCCCTTGCCGCTGGGCGAGACGCTGATTCATGCCTCACTGGACAACAATGGCGGCGTGTCCTTGAATAACAATACGCTCACGGCCAATGTCGGCACTCTCGCCGCGGGAGCTGGCGCCACGTTGACGATCGATGCTCTGATAAACGGGCAGGTAAGCGGCACGCTCACCAATGCCGCCAGCGTTTCCTCAAGCGACGTCGACAATGGACTGCCGATTCTGTCTTCGCCGGTTTCCACGTCGGTCAATGCGCTCGACAATACGGCGGCCAACCTCTCCATTACCAAAACGGCCGCCAACAATAACGCCGCCGTCTCCATCGGTGACACGGAAAGCTACACGATCACCGTGAGCAACAATGGCACCAACGCGGCCAATAACGTGGCCGTCTTCGATACCTTGCCCGCGGGCGCGACATTCGTAACAGGCACGGTTCTGGACGCCTCCGGTCAAAGCAATTTGCCGATACCCTCCGGCGGCCTTGAAACCATCAATCTTGGCACGCTCAGCGCGGGAACCAGCGCCATCATCAACATGACGATCACGGCGCCGCACACCGTCGGCCTGATGGCCAACTCAGCCACCGTCACCACCGATTCAGGCAACGTGAACGCGGCCAACGCCGTCGCCGGAGTCAATACCTCGGTGCAAGGCGTCACCCAGCCTGGTAGCGGCAACGTCGACCTCTCGATCGTCAAGACGGCGCCGGCCAACGGCAGCGTCGGCGCCAGCGAGACCAGCACGATCGTCGTCACCAATAATGGCACCGCCGTCGCCACCGGCGTGGTTATTAGCGACGCGCTCCCGTCCGGAATGCAGTTCCTTGGCGGTTCCATACTCGGCAATAGCGGCATCAACGTAACCGACGTCAACGGCCTGGTCAGCGCCATGCTGCCTAGTTTGGCGGTGGGGGCCAGCGCCACGCTCAACATCAACACAACCCCCACCATCACCGGCGCGCTCACCGACAACGCCTTCGTCGAAGCCAATCAGCCCGATAGCAATCAAGCCAACAATCAGGCCAGCGCCACCGTGCTGGTCAACGGCGTGTTGACTCCCGCGGTCGATTTGTCGGTGGCCAAAACCGCCTCCACACCCACCGGCACCGTCGGTAGCGAATTGACCTACACCATCACGGTCACCAATAATTCGGCCAACGCCGCCACGGGCGTGATCGTCAGCGATCTTCTGCCCAGCGGCGCCACGTTCGTCTCGGCGACCGACTCGACCGGGGCCACGTTGACGCCCAATGGCAATACGCTTGTCGATCGGTTGGGCGGCCTGGCCGCCAACGGCACCGCGACGGTAACAGTGACCGTCACGCCCGACGCGGTCGGCGTGTTGACCGATACGGCGAGTGTGGCCGGCGATCAAGTCGATACCAATTTGGCGAACAACACGGCCACTCTTTCCACGCCCGTGCATGGGGCGGCGGTGGCCAACGTGGACCTGGACATCACCAAGGCCGCGGCCAACAACAACGCGGATATTGGCATTGGCGCCAATGAAACGTACACCATCACCGTGACCAACAACGGCACCGACACCGCCAGTGGCGTGGTGGTGACGGACATTCTGCCACCCTCGGTCAACTTCGTCAGCGGCACCACGAGCGTCGCCGGCGTAAACGTCAGCAGCGCCAACGGCACGGTGACCGCCAACCTTGGCTCGCTGGGCGCCGGCGATAGCGCCACGGTTACCTTGACCGTGACGCCGACCGCGGCGGGCGCGATGACCGATACCGCCTACGTCGAAGGAGACCAAACCGACACGAACCAGTCGAACAACACGGCCTCGGTGACGACCAACGTGGTCTCGGCGGCCCAACAGGCCAACCTTTCGATCTACAAAGTGGCGACTCCAAACCCGGCCACCGCCGACCAGCCATTGACCTATTCGCTGATCGTCACCAATACCGGCGCGGCGCCCGCGAACAACGTCACGGTTAGCGACGCCTTACCCAGCGGATTGACCTTTGTTTCAGGCGACACGAGCGTGAACGGTGTCGCTGTCACCAATAACAATGGCCAGGTCACAGCCAACCTCGGCACCGTCGTGCCGGGCGCGATCGATACCATTACGATTGTGGTCACGCCCAACCAAGCGGAAAGCGTTAACAATACGGCGACCGTCAGCACCTCGACCGTAAACGCCAGTTTGCAAACCAGCGCAACGGTCCACACCACGATCGGCCCCGCCGTCATACCAACGGCGAATCTGTCGATCTACAAGGTCGCCGCGCCGAACCCGGGCACCGTCGGTGAAAACGAGACGTACACCTTGGTGGTGACCAATACCGGCGCAGGGGCCGCGGCCAACGTCAACGTGACGGATACTCTCCCCGCCGGAGTCACTTATGTCTCCGGCAGCACCAGCGTCGCCGGTGTCACGGTGGCCAACAACAATGGCTCGGTCACCGCCGACCTGGGCAACGTGGCGGCCGGGGCGGTGGATACGCTGACGATTATCGTCACGCCCACCCAATCGGGCACGCTGACCAACACGGCGAGTGTCACCACCGACACCACCAACACCAGCACGCAAACCAGCGCCACGGTCAATACCGTCATCAATCCCGCCGTCACGGCGACGGCGGATTTGTCGATTTACAAAAGCGGCGCGCCCAATCCGGGCACCGTTGGTGAGAACGAAACGTATACGTTGGTCGTGGTCAATACCGGCGCGGCCGACGCCCAAAACGTCAACGTCACCGATACTCTGCCCGCCGGAGTCACTTATGTCTCCGGCAGCGCAAGTGTCGCCGGCGTCACGGTGACCAACAACAATGGTTCCGTCACGGCCGACCTGGGCAACGTGGCGGCCGGGGCGGTGGATACGCTGACCATCATCGTCACACCCACCCAATCTGGTACGCTCACCAACACGGCGAGTGTCACCACCGACACCACCAACTCGAGCACGCATACCAGCTCCACGGTCAACACCGTTATCAACCCCGCCGTCAATGCAACGGTGGATTTGTCCATTT
Source organism: Pirellulales bacterium (assembly GCA_036379555.1). Classification (GTDB taxonomy): domain Bacteria; phylum Planctomycetota; class Planctomycetia; order Pirellulales; family JAICIG01; genus DASSFG01. Next base: position 3,350 of record DASVGM010000627.1, read on the forward strand.
ACAAGAGCGGCGCGCCCAATCCCGGCGCCGTTGGCGAGAACGAAACGTATACGTTGGTCGTGGTCAATACCGGCGCGGCCGACGCCCAAAACGTCAACGTCACCGATACCCTGCCCGCCGGAGTTACCTATGTGTCCGGCAGCGCGAGTGTCAATGGCGTGAGCGTGACCAACAACAATGGTTCCGTCACCGCGAACTTGGGCAACGTGGCGGCCGGGGCGGTGGATACGCTGACCATCATCGTCACACCCACCCAATCCGGTACGTTGACCAACACGGCGAGTGTCTCCACGGACACCACCAACACGAGCACGCATACCAGCTCCACCGTCAACACCATTATCAACCCCGCCGTCAATGCGACGGTGAATCTTTCGATTTACAAGATCGCCGTGCCTGACCCGGGCACCGTCGGTCAGAACGAAACGTACACGTTGGTCGTGACCAATACCGGCACCCAGGCCGCCGCCAACGTCAATGTCACTGACACGTTGCCGTCAACCGTCACCTATGTGTCCGGCAGCGCGAGTGTCAATGGCGTGAGCGTGACCAACAACAATGGCTCGGTCACCGCGAACTTGGGTAGTGTGGCGGCCGGAGCCGTGGATACGCTGACCATCATCGTCACGCCCACTCAGACGGGGCCGCTGGAGAACACGGCAAGTGTCACCACGGATTCCACCAACTCCAGCACTCATACCACCGCGACCACCGACACGCTGATCCTTCCCGCGGCGACCAACGCCGCGGATCTTTCGATCACGAAGAAGGCGTCACCCGACCCCGTTGCCGTCGGTCAAAGCCTGACCTACACGATTGTCGTTACAGACGCGGCGGGCGCGGCCGACGCCAATGGCGTGGTCGTGACCGATACGTTGCCCACGACAGGCATTGGCGCGAACGTCACGGCGGTTGATACCACGCTCAACTCCAACCTGACCGTGATCAACGGCGTCATCACCGATAATATCGGCACGTTGGCGGCCGGAAGTTCAGACACCATCACGGTGACAGTGACTCCCACCCAGGCCGGCACGCTGACCAATACGGCCAACGTGACAACGACGACGTCGAATTCCAGCGATCAAACCTCCGCCACCGTCCAGACGACGGTGCAGGCTGCGACCAATTCCCAGTATTGGTACCTGAATGGCCAGGCGGGCGACGGCACCGATCGGACGTTCGTCACGAATCTCTACCGTGAGTTGCTCGGACGCGAGCCGGACCCTCAAGGCCTGCAGAGTTGGTTGAACGTGCTCCAGCAAACTCCTGGAAGCAGCGTTGTCGTTCGGCAGGAGGTCATCGAAGGGTTCTTGCACTCGGAGGAATACAAAGCTCATTGGATCAATGGCGTATTTGAAGAGTTCCTGGGACGCGCCGCGGACCCGGTCGCTCAAGGATACCTGGTGAAGGCGCTCGATTTGGGCGTGCCGATGCAGTTGCTGGTAACCGCCGTTCTTAGTTCACCGGAGTTTTTCGCTCGCAGCGGAGGCACCGACGCCGATTTTGTGCAGGCGGTATATAATGACTTGCTTGGTCACGGCGTAAGCCCGGCGGAACAGCAAACACTGGCCAGTGAGTTGGATGACAACATCTTGGCACGTGCCGCACTGATCGAAAGAGTGCTTTACTCGTCGGAAGAGGCCGGTGACCTGCTCCGCGCCCCCGGATCGACGCCTGGCGCCCCCGGCACGCCGGCCACCGGGGATTATCCACTGGCTGTCCTCACCGGCGGCGGCTGGGACAACCTCTACTTCCAGGGTCACTTAGGCGACCTCAACAGCACGGCCGTGAATGAGGTCATGGCCGAACTGGAGGCGGGCTACTCGTGGCAGTTCGTGGAGCAGTCGTTGCTCGCGCTGCCACAGTATTACGACGCCGGCTAGCCGCGAAGGGCGCCGATCGTTTTTGGACCTGCCGCATTTTTCGCGGCAGGTCTTTTTTTTCAACGAGTGGTTTTACCATCCTCAACTGATCGAGAATGAACCGCTCCTTTGCCACTGCTCGCGGGCGCTTCGGGTTGCTGGCCCAGTGGCGCCGCCGCGCCCGTGGCGGCGCTGCGGGCCACCGCTTCGGTAAACTCCATATATTGAACGCCACTGGCGAAGTCGGTGAATTCGATCTTCCGCTCGCCGCGAATGGCGCCGATAAAATCCGCCTCGACGTCCCAAACCAATGCCTTCGCCGCGGGAACGTCAATCTCACGGAGCGCCGGCTCACCGCGCCGCGCCCCCCAAAGGCGGTCGTCGGGCGCCAGGTCATATCGTAAAGTACCTTCGCTGCCGTAAAGATGCACCTGCGTGCCCACGCCAAAGCGCGCCACGCCGCTGACATGATAAACCGCCTGCGCGCCGCCTGCGAGCGTCGCCAAAACGTGTACGCTGTCGGGAGTGCCGACTCGTCGCCACAGACCGGTCGCCGGATCTAGCCGCTCACCGACGAAGGCGCGCATTTGCGCCATCACACGCACGGGCGAAGGAATCCAGCGCAGAAGCGTCTCATGCACGATGCCCAACGTCAGCATGTTCAAACCGGCAAGCTCGCGCACCTGCCGCCAATGGATGGGCGTTTCCGCGTCGGCCAATTGATCGCCGGCCGCCAGCACCAGCACCTCGCGCAAATCGCCGATGAAACCCGCTTGCAAAAGCTCCAACACCACGCGATGTGCCCGCAAGCCAAACGGGCTAGGCACAATCTGGCAGACCAAATGCGAATGTTTGCGGCTGGCCTTGAGCATCTGATGGGCTTCGGCGGCATTCATGGCCATGCGCGCCTCGGTGAGCACATGCTTGCCGGCTTCGAGAGCGGCCAGGGTGATCGGGCAGTGCAAATAAGGCCAAGTGCCAATCACCACCGCGTCAATCTCGGCATCGGCCACCAGATCTTGCCAGTGTTCATAGGTCTTGGCGATGCCAAATTCCGCGGCGGCCGCCGCGGTCGAGCCTGGCCGCCGGTTACAGACCGCCGTGACTTCGACATCGCGGCAAGCGCGCAACCCCGGCATGTGCCGCAACCGGGCATTGCCGCCTAAACCAATAAAGCCCACGCGAATGCGATCGCTCGTCATATACTGCTCGCAAAGACCAAGTGAAACGCCGCCCGCATTCTAGCGTATCCCGGCCGCTCGCGGCACTATCCGGAAGCGGTTGCGGGGCGTGAGGCAATGCCGCGAGCCTATCCGAATACCGCTGGCAGACCCGTAGGGTGGGCATTGCCCACCATGAATTCACGGTGGGCAATGCCCACCCTACACAGCTTTTGTTTTAGACGGATCGGCGGCCCGCCCCACGGTGCGGTCTTCGGATCGGCTCTCGGTTAATGCGCCATTCCGCCCCCGCCTTCGGGCGGTTCACGTTTGCCGTAGAAACTGTACAGCACCGGCATCAAATAGCGCGTGAAAAACAACGTGGTAATCATGCTGCCCACCACGACAATGGCCAGGGGTTTTTGGCTTTGCGCGCCGATCTTGGTGGAGACGGCCGCCGGCAACAAACCAAAGATCGCCGTCAGCGCGGTCATCATCACCGGTCGGAGGCGTTGTTCGGCCCCGTGCAAAATCGCCTCGCGCAAGGGCAGGCCCTGCAGGCGAAGTTGGTTGAACGACGAAACCAACAACAGCCCGTCCATGATGGCCACGCCAAAAATCGAGGCGAAACCGACCGCCGCCGCAATGCTGAAGTTGGTGCCGGTCAAGAACAAGGCCCACAGCCCTCCCAGCGAAAGCGCCACCACGTTGAACAGCACCGCCACCGCGTCGAGCAACGAGCGGAAGGCCAGGTAAAGCAGCATGAAGATCAACACCAGCGAGACGGGAATAATGACCATCAATCGCCGTTCGCCTTCTTCCATCTGCTGAAACTCGCCGCTCCAATCGACGCGATAGCCCTGGGGAATCAAAGGCGCCACGCGGGCTTTGGCCTCGGCCACCGTGCCGGCCAGGTCGCGGTCGCGCACGCTGAATTTGACCGCCACGATGCGGTTGCCCATTTCGCGCGTAATCATCGAGGCGCTCGGCCGAATGAAATCCCCCTTGGGATCGAGGCGTTCGTCTTCGCCGAGCGGCGTCACCAGGTCGCCGAGTCGTTCGCGCGGCGAGTTGCTGATGTCGAGCGAAGTCGAACGGCTGCCGGTCAGCGAAGGCAACGCGCTGGAAAAGCCAATCGAGGCCACGCGGTTGCTCTCGCCCGAAATTGGCGTGGCGCCGCTGCCCGAAGCGAAGCCGGCCGTCACGCGGTGGTCGGTCACGTCCACCGGAATGTTGAGAATCTGGCTTTCGTCCTCGCGCAGCCGCGCCGGCCAACGCAGGATGATGTCGAAGGTCTTCTCCCCTTCAACCATGTCCGACACTTTCTTGCCGCCGATGGCCGCTTCAATCACGTTGTTGACGTCGGCCACGCTGATGTTCCAGAGCGAACATTTGTCGCGGTCGATCGGCAGCTCCAGGCTGCACTGGCCTTGAATGCGATAAAGCCCCACGTCTTTCACGCCCGGCACCCCGCGCATGACGGCCACCGCCTGGTGGCCCAGCTTTTCCAGTTCGTCCAGGTCGGGCCCGATGATTTTGACGGAGTTTTCGCCCTGCACGCCGGAGAGCACCTCCAGCACGTTGTCGCGGATGACTTGCGAAAAGTTCCAGTTGACGCCGGGCAAGGCCTCATCCAACTCGCCGCTCAACTGCTGCACCAGTTCCGGCTTGGTGCGCGGCCGCTTTTCGTGGAACCACCGTCGCCAGCTTGTTTCCGCCACGGTGGCCGGCCAGGTTTCAAACGGCTTCAGCGGCACGAAGAATTCGGCGTTGTAAAACCCCGTCGGGTCGGTACCCGATTCAGGCCGGCCGAGCTGGCACACTACGGTTTCCACCTCGGGGTATTTCGTCATCAGACTGCGCGCCACGCGCGAGCTTTCGCCGTTCTGTTCCAAAGAGATCGTCACGGGAAAAATCCCGCGAATCCAGATATGTCCCTCTTCCAGCGGCGGCATGAATTCGCGGCCCAGCCCCGGCAACAGCGAGACCGTGCCCAGAATCAAGAAACCAAACACGCCCACGACCAAGAAGCGGTGGTTGAGGCAAAACTCCAGGTTGCGCAGATAGCTGCCTTTCAGGTAACGCACCAAAAAATTGTCGCGCGTCGGTCGCAGCGTTCTGAAAAACAAAAGACAGAGCACCGGAGCGATCGTCGCCGAAAGCAACAACGCGCCGCCCAACGCGAAAGCGTACGTCTCGGCCATCGGGCGAAAGAGCTGCCCTTCGGGGCCGGTCATCGTAAACAACGGCAACAGCGCGCAAACCATGATCAACGTCGAAAACAGCAAGCTCCGCTCGATCTCATGCGCCGCGCGTACGATTCGTTCCCGCAGGTCGAACTCGGCGTATTTTCCGCTGCTCAGCACGCGATAGATGTTTTCCACCATGATCACGGTCGAGTCGATGATGATGCCAAAATCGACCGCTCCCACCGAAAGCAGATTGGCCGATTTGCCGCGCGCGAACAACACAAAAAACGCGAAGACCAAAGCCAGCGGCAGGTTGATGGCGATGATCACCGCGCTGCGCACGCTTGACAAAAACATCAACAAGATCATCGTCACCAGCACGATGCCCAAGAAGAGGTTTTCGTGAACCGTCTCGGTGGTGGTGTGAATCAGATCGGTGCGGTCATAGTAGACCTCCAACTTGACGCCGGGCGGCAGGCGGCCGGGCGTGTTGTTCAGCTCCTCGATTTTCGCTTTCACCAGCCTCAGCGCCGGCAACGATTCGGCCCCTTTTCGCAACAAGACAAGCCCCTGCACCGCCTCATCTTCGTCGTCCCACTGCACCACACCTTCTTCCACCATCAACCTGCCTTGGCCGTCGCGCCGGGGCCGAGCGAGCGACATCTTGCCCAAACGGGTATGATGGCCGACCACGACCCCCATCTCGGACATGTCTTCGCCCGGCCGTAGCGGGCCGCCTTCGACCACGTCGCCCACGCGCACCGGCACGTTGTTGGTGGTGGTGATCACAATCTGACGAATCTGCCGTAGCCGCTTTTGCTCTTCATCCCGCAGATGGTCGCGGGCATTGTCGGGGTCGGTGTAGACGAGAATGTGCTGCATGGGGTCGCGGCCGCGGCCGATCAGCCCCAGGCCGCGCACCACCGCGGCCATCTCGCCTTGCACCAGATAGTCGCCGCTGACGTTGGCGTTGCTGTCGGCAATGGCGGACGTCAGCCGCGCCAGCGTGATGCCATATTTCTTCATCCGGTCAGGATCAGGATGAATCTCATAGCGCTTCATCGTGCCGCCAAAACTGGTCACGTCGACAATGCCGGGAACGCGGCGAAACTCACGCTCCAACGTCCAGGTTTGCAACGACCGCAGATCGTTCAGGTCATAAATATTGCGGCCGAAAGCGTCTTTCGGGCAAGTCACCACGTAACGCAGGATTTCGCCGATCGGCGAGCGCGGCGAGATGACGGGCGTCACATCGGGCGGCAGGTCGGCCATCGACAGGCGGTTGATGACTTCCTGCCGCGCCTGCAAATAGTCAATGCCATACTCAAACTGGTTATTCAGATACGACAGGCCGAAGAGCGACTTGCTGCGCGTGTATTTCAGGCCCGGCATGCCGGCCAGCGCCACCTCCAGCGGAATGGTGACCAGCCGCTCCATTTCCTCGGCGGAATGGCCGCGATATTGGGCGATGACTTCGACAATCGGCGGCGCCGGGTCGGGATAGGCCTCGACGTTGACATGGCTGAAGGCGTAGCCGCCCACCACGGCCAAAGCGAGGGTGGTCAAGATGACGATCAGCGGGTTGTGTACCGACCAGCGAATCAGGTTGGCGATCATTTTTTGGCCCCTTCACTCGTCTCGGCCGCTTGTCCCAGCGACTGCGACAGCGCCGCTTTCAGTTCCAACGCCCCCGAGGCCACGACCATTTCGCCCTCGAACAGTTCTTGCAGACCTTGTTGTCGCTGTTCGGCGGTCAGATGGCTGCGGACATAGACGACGTCGCGATGGCGCCGCGCCACGCTCACGCGCCGCGACACAAAACGGTTCTCGCGCGGGTCGATCTGCACCATGACGACACTTTCCACGCCGTCTTCGACCAGGGCCCGAGTCGGAATCTCAACCAAGTCAGGGTCTTCGAGTATTTCGATGGTCGCTTTCACGAATTGTCCGGGACGAAGCTCGTCGCGCGAGTTGTCGATCTTGCCAAACGCCAACGCCATGTGCTCGATGGGGTCGATAACGTCGCCCACGCGGTCGATCTTGCCGGAAATCGGCTCCATGCCGGGCATCGAGTTGATCGTGATCATCCAGGTTTTCGGCTGCGGCAGTTTCTCGATATACCCCAGGTCTTCCTCGTAGACATGGGCCACGACTTGCAATTGCGAGAGATCGGCCAGCTTAAACAGGTCGGTATTGGTATCGACAATGACGCCCTCGACGACGTTCTTCTCCACAATGGTGCCGGTGCGCGGGGCCTTGATCGGCACGCGTGCCCATTCGTTCTCAAGTTGGGGACTCCGCCTGGCGCCCTCTCGGTGCAGGCGATCGGCCTCGGCGGCCACGTCGTCGATCTCGGCGATGCTGAACATCCAGCTTCGCAAGGTCATCCGCGCGGCGTAATAGGCGGCTTCGTCTTGGTCGACCTGCCGCGTCGCCTCGCGCACCTGGCGTTCGCTGGCGACGGCATCCTTGTCCAGTTGCCGCAACTGCGCCAGGTTTTTGCGGTTGGTTCGCAGCCGGATGAGCGTGTTGACCAGTTCGGTCTTCTTCTCACCCAACTCCCTGCTCCACAAGACGGCGAGCACCTGGCCCTCCACCACGCGGTCCATGAAGCTGACGTCGCGTTTGGTTTTGATCGACTCCGTGGAAAGCTCGGCATGCGGATCATCGACTTTGCCGAGTTCGACAATCTGGCCCGGAAACCGAGCGCGGACGTGCGCCAACGTATCAGGATCAAAATTGAGCTGGCCGCGTAGTTCGAGCTTGCGAGGCCGCGAGGGACGCTTGACTTTCGCGGTGCGAATGTTGTTCAGTTCGATGATTTTGGGCAGCAGCTCCAGATAGGGCGACGCTCTTCGCGGATCGACCGCCACGACCTCTTCCTTGTGGGCCTGCCGATGCGCGGCCCAATACTGTTTGATCTTGGGCCAGGAGAAAAAGACGCCGGCTCCCCCGGCCGCGACGATACAGGTGATGATCAAGGTCCGTCGGAACATGGCTGCGGTCGGATGCGTGTCCGCCTTTAAGGATGTCTTGTGACCTGTCGAAATTGGAGAGTGGACGGCCGCGCCCGAGGTAGCGCGCCTTCCATAAGGTTACGTCCGATAAGGATTTGGGGCAAGCGCGTTATGAAGGGGTGAAAAACGAATCCCCAGGCGACTCGCGGCCGGACTGGCTGCCCTTGATTCCGGCAGCCTCGCCAGCCGCCCGCCGCAGCGCCAAATGATACAGTACCGGCAAAATAAACAGCGTCATCAAGGTGCTGCTGATGATGCCGCCGATCACCACCGTGGCCAGCGGCCGCTGCACCTCGGCGCCAAAGCCGGTGCTCGATGCCATCGGAATAAAGCCGACGCTGGCCACCGCCGCCGTCATCAGCACCGTGCGCAAACTGCCCACCGCCGCGCGCTCAATTGCCTCCTCAGCCGCGATGCCGCTTTGCAGCAGACTGCGCAAACGCGAAACCACGACCATGCTGTTGAGCACCGAAACGCCCGAAAGCGTAATGAAACCCACCGCCGCGGAAATCGAAAGCGGCATGTCGCGCATCCACAGCGCCACCACTCCGCCCACGCAGGCAAAGGGCACGCTGGCAAAAACAAAGCCGGTATCGACCCCGCGGCGATACGTGCTGAACAACAACGCGACGATCAAAACGAGCGCCAGCGGCACCACAATGGTCAGCCGCCGCTGGGCGCGCTCGAGATTCTCAAACTGACCGCCCCACTCAAGCCAATAGCCCTCGTCGGGCAACTCGACCTGCGCGGCGATCTTGGCCTGCGCCTCGGCCACAAAGCTGCCGATGTCGCGGCCGCGCACGTTGCATTTGACCGTGATCCGCCGCTTGCCCCATTCGCGCCAGACTTGCCGCGGCCCCTCGACCACGCGTACGTCGGCCAGGCGATCGAGCGGAATGCGCTCGCCCGATGCCGCCGCCACCGTCAACGAGGCGATCGATGCGGCGTCGTCGCGCAAGTCGTCGGGCAAGCGCAGCACCAGCGGAAACCGCAACCGCCGCTCCATCACCTCGCCCAAGGGCTTGCCGCTGACCGCTTCCACCAGGTCGAGCACCGTCTCAGCCGGCACGCCATAGCGGGCGATCTGATCTTGCTTGATGCGAATCTGCAACACCGGCTGGCCGGAAATCTGATCGACGTTCAAATCGGCGCAGCCCGTGACTGAATTGAGCACGTCGGCCAACTCGCGCGATTTGTCGATCAACGTGTTGAAATTGTCGCCAAACAGCTTGAGGGCGATGTCGGAACGGGCGCCGGAAATCATCTCGTTGATGCGTTGCTCGATCGGCTGCGTGAACCAGATCGTCTGGCCGGGAATGTCATCGACGTTGGCGAGCATTTTTTCCACCAACTCGTCCTGGCTGTGCGCGCGGCGCCAATCGCTCGGCGGCTTGAGCGAAATGAACATGTCGGTTTCCTCAACCGTGCCGGTATCGGTTGCCACGGCTGGGCCGCCAGCCCGGCTCCAGATATGCGAGATCTCGTGCGGAAACGCCTTCAACAGCGAACGCTCCATTTGTGTGTTGATGCGCACGGCCTCGCGCAGGCTGGTGCCCGGCGGCCGCAAAACGCCAAGCACGATGTCGCCCTCGGACAGTCGCGGCACAAATTCCGACCCCATGCCGCCGGCGATCGCCAGGGTGACGGCCAACGCGATGGCCGCCAGGCCGATCACCGCCGGCCGAAACGCCAACGCCAGCCGTAAGAGCGGCGCGTAAAGCCACTTGGCCAGTCGGACCAGCGCCACATCTCGCTCTTCGATGCGCTTGGGCAACGCCAGGCTGCACAAGACGGGCATGAACGTGAGCGACAGAATCAGCGAACCGATCAGCACGAAGATGACCGTTATCGCCATCGGCCGGAACATTTTGCCTTCGACCCCCTGCAAGGTGAGCACCGGCAGATAAACGATCATGATGATGATCTGGCCGAAGACGGTGGGCGTGCGAACTTCAACGGCCGCCTGGCGAATCACCTCCAGGCGTTCAGCCTTGGACAGCACGCCATGATGCCCCAGCCGCGCGATGATGTTTTCCAGCACCACCACGCTGCTATCGACGACAATACCGAAGTCGATGGCGCCCAGGCTCAAAAGCGTGCCGGCGATGCCCGCCTGAAGCATGCCGCAAAACGCGAACAGCATCGCCAGCGGAATGGCTGCGGCGGCGATCAACCCCGCGCGCAGATTTCCCAGAAAAAGAAACAAGATGGCGACAACCAGAATGGCGCCGTCGAAAAGGTTGCCGCGCACGGTGTCGATGACGCGATCGACGAGCACGGTGCGATCGTAAACCGGTTCCAGCTTGATGTCGGAGGGCATTTTCGCGCGCAGTTCTTCAAACTTGTCGGCCATGCGGTGCGTGACGGCGTAGCTGTTTTCGCCCATCAGCATGAAGCCCAGGCCAAGCACGACTTCTCCCTGGCCGTTGGCGGTGACCGCGCCGCGGCGAATGACGTGGCCGATCGTCACCTGGGCCAGATCGTGTACGTGAATGGGCACGCCGTCCTGGGCGGCGACGACGATGTTGCCGATCTGCTCGATATTGACGGTGCGGCCCACGCCATGCACCAGCAGCATGTCGCCGGTGACGTCGATGTTGCCGCCGCCCACGTTAAGATTGTTGCCGCGGACGGCGAGCATCACCTCGTCGAGCGAAAGCTCGAACTTGATGAGCTGCGCCGGATCGACGCGAATCTGATATTGTTTTTCAAAACCGCCCCATGAGTTGATCTCGGCGGTGCCGGGCACAGGACGCAAGGCCGGTTTGATCGTCCAGTCTTGCAGGGTGCGGGACTTGGTCAGGTCGCCCTCGCGCTGCATCACCAGATAATGAAACACCTCGCCGAGACCGGTGGAAACGGGGCCCATCTCTGGCCGGCCCACGCCCGCCGGAAGTTCCACGTTGCCCAACCGTTCGTAAATCAACTGCCGGGCGAAATATATATCAGTGCCGTCGCGAAACGTGGCCACCACCTGCGACAGACCAAACTGCGACACCGAACGCAGCCCCTCCAATCCCGGCATGCCGCCCATCGACAATTCGACGGGAAAGGTAATCAGCCGCTCGATTTCTTCGGGCACCATGCCCGGCGCGGCGGTGTTGATCTGCACCTGCACGGGCGTGGTATCGGGAAAGGCATCGACGTTCAACGCGCGCAGCGACAGCACACCGCCGGCGGCGGTGACCAAGGCCGCGGCGATCACCAGCCAGCGATGCGCCAGCGACCAGGAGATAACGGTGTCGAGCATCTACGCTCCCGCACTGGCGAGGCGTTTTTTCACCACTTCGGCTTTCAACACATGGCTGCCCGCGGCGGCGATGCGGTCGCCCGGCTTCAGGCCGGTGAGCACTTCGGCGTAGACGTCGTTGACAATGCCCAGTTCGACCGGCCGCGGCTGAAAGACGCGTTCGTCGGTGCGCACGAAAACCACGGCGGTGGCGCCATCGCGTTGAATGGCCTGGCTCGGAACAACGACCGCCTCCGGGTTTTCATGAATGCGAATACGGCCCACGCCAAACATGTTGGCGCGCAGCAACCGCTGGCCGTCCACGGCGGAAGGCTCGCTGTGAATCAACGGATTATCGACCTCGACGCGGGCCTCCATCATGCGCGTGCGCCGGTCGACTTCGGTGCTGACCCAACTGATGTTGCCGCGAACCTGTTCTTCGAGACCATCGACGGCGAAGACGACTTCTTGCCCGAGGCGGATTTTGAAGGCGTCTTCCTTGCGCACGTCAAGTTCGATCCACATGCGGCGCACGTCGGCGAGGACGAAATATCCGCTCGTCGAAGGTTCAACCAACTCGCCCACCACGATGTCGCGGCCGATGACAATGCCGTCGAAGGGGGCGATCAGCGGCACCAGATTGGCCGTCGTTTTTTGCGGATCGAGTTTGGCGATGAGTTTTTTGGGCAGGCCCAGAAAGTGAACTCGCTCCACCAATTCGCGGTCGTGCAGATTGGCCACGTCTTCCAGCCGCACGGGCAAGCCGAGATTGACGAGTGTTTGCTGCGCGTTAAACAGTTTGATGCGCGCTTCGCGCGCGGCGGCCTCAGCCTCGCGCAGGCCGCGATCGGAAATGGAGGCCTGATATTCGCGCATGCGCAGCAGCGTGTCTTCGCGCAGTTCGGCGGCGACCACGGCCTGCAAAAACTCCGATTTGGCGCGGCCGACGTCGAGGGCTTCGATGATGGCCATCATCTCGCCGCGCTTGATCGGCTCGCCGACTTTTTTTTCGACGCTCCAAACGGTGCCCGCCACGCGCGCCGAAAGCTGGGCCAACAGCGTCTGGTCGTAGTTGACGGCGCCCAGGGCGACCACTTCTTGCACCATCGGCCGTTGTTCGACGACGGCCATTTCAATGCCTGATTTGCGGACGGCCTCGGCCGACTCAAAAAGGACCGGCTCGAGCGCGGGAATTTGCGAGCTGGCGTCTTTAACCGGCAGATCGGCGGCGCCGGGCAGTGTGTCATCGGGATCGACCTGCGGCACGCTGGGTTCTTCGCCGCGTATCACTTCCGAAAATTTTGGCACGCGCCAGTGATAGGCATGTCCCCAAAACAACAATCCGCCCAAGGCCGACAACACCAGCGCATTGGGCAACTGGGCGAACAGCAGCCGCAACAGACGCGCGCCGGGATGACTGGAAGCCGTTTTTTCCGTGGAGATTGGATGACTACTCATGCTTATCTGCCATTATAGCATTTTTGTGGCGACGGGCTAAACCCAGCCCTAGATATAGCAACTCATAATAGGTTCATCCCGATGTTGCGTACTTTTCCCAAACGGTTGGCGTGATCGAGGTTCCCACCTGGGATTTTTTTAGGCTTGGCTCCGATGTCCAAAGGGATTGGAAAAAACAGCCTCTGGCGACAAGCGCCTTTGGCGCATCTGGGGCCCGAATATTCCTCGTCTCACTTGCGTTCCCGCAGAGCCTGACTCCGTTTCTTAGCGCGCCGTCAGCCTACCGCTTGAGGCGGCGAAGCTGATACAGGCGGCCGATTTCAACACTTGGACAAAGCTGGACGAAGGCAGAAGGTCGCCCCGCGACAAGGGAAAGCGGCGATGGATCGCGGCGCACTCCAAGATGAGCGAGGCGGCGCTTAGCGCAGTGACGACCAACTGGAGTCGGTCATTAAGCTGCTGCCGTCGCCCAGCGACGCGGACGGATCGAGCAGCGCCGCCAAGGCGTCGAGATCGTGCTGGATCTCGCGCCAGAGTCGGAAGGAAGCGAAAAGTGTGCCCAGCCCGATCGGCGCCAAGGCCAGCACGGCGATTCGATCGTTGCCCTGCAACAGCAAGCCGGCCGCCAGCACGGCGATAAACGGCGCCGAAACGGCCGCCAAAAAATAAAGGCCGCTGCGCCGCGCCAACGAGGCGATGCTCGGCACCGCGGCCGGGTCGTTGACGTCGGGGTCGATCAGTCGCGGGTAAAAGGCCCGCACATTCACAAAGGTGATGCAGAAGAAAGACAGCGTGGCGGCCATCAGCCCGCAGAGCACAAGGTCGGTGAAAAACACGGCATATTGGTCGAACGACAGGCCTCCGGCGCGCTCGTCGAGCCGCAGCCAAACGGGGAAGATGATACCGGAAACGGTCCACGCGCCCGCCGTCACCCATGCCACATATTCGCCGATGCGCAGGCAGCGCCGCCGCTGCTCAGCGCGGTGCGCGGGATCTTCGCTCTGCCCCCGACGCCGGCGGATAACCCCCTCCAGCACCGGCCAGGCGAGCCGCACCAGCCAGCCGACGGCGATGGCATAAGCCACAGGATTGATGACGGCGACTTGCAGGTTGAACACCTCCTGCGCGCCCGGAACGTGGCGAATGATCGTCGCCTGGTTAAAAGCGATGCTCAACAGGCTGGCGATCAGGTTTGGCGCCAAACCCGCGATCAAAATGGCGATCAAACTATGTTGCTGCGACCAGGTGCGCCAGCCGCGCGGCAACAACAATCGCTGCGCGCGCGGCTGCAAGCAAATTTCGAGTTGCCGCATCAATTGCCCCGCGGAGGCGAAACGGTCGTCGCGTTCCGGGGCCAAGGCGCGCCGCAAGGTTTCAGCCAGCCCGGCGGGCAGGTCGTCGGGCAATCGCCGCGCCAGCGGTTCGCGGCGGCGCGCCGACATGCCGTCGAGCGCCATGACCCAGCCGCCTGGCGCCGGTGGATCGTGAAACGGCCGCTCGCCCGCCAGCAACTCCCACAGCACCACCCCCAGAGAGAAGATGTCGCTGCGCGCGTCGATGTCGGCCGGCGTGCGGGCGTCGAGCGGGTTGAACGCTTCGAGCTGTTCGGGCGACATGTAGGGCAAACTGCCGCCAAAATACGCGGCGGGGGTCGAACCTTCGACCTTGGAGCAAAAGCTGATGTTGAAGTCGGCCAGCTTGGGGCTGCCGTCGGCGGCCACCAACACGTTGGCCGGTTTGAGATCGCGGTGCAAGACGTTGTGCTGATGGGCATAGTCGAGGGCCGACGCCAACCGCACGCCCAACCAGCAAACCACCTCCGGCCAGGTGCGCTGACTCAGCCGCTGGCGTAACGGCGAATCGGTGGCCGCCGCCTCGCCGCGCGCTTCCAGGCAATGATCGATGGCCGCGAACAACAGCGCTCCCGTGCGCTCGACGGCCGGCACTTTGCGCACGCGCTCGGTGACGTTTTGCAGCGTGCCGCCGGCGATGTACTGCATGTAGAGTAGCCGCAGGTCGCGGCCCGCGAGTTGCCGCTGATCGTACACGCGCACGATGTTCGGATGGTCGAGTTGAGCCATGGTTTGCGGCTCGTTGCCGCGGTCGGCGGAGATTTTCAGCGCCACCAGCCGCTGCATGGAACATTGCCGCGCCAGAAAAACGCGCGCGAACGCTCCTTGCCCCACGCGCAGCAGCAAGTCGAAATCGTCAATCCGCTGCCCCGCCTCAAGTTCGTCCATCGGCGCGGCCAGCCCCAGGGCGGTCGATGGCGCCCGGTCGGCGTCGGCCAACAGCCGTCGCATTTCGGCGGCATGCTGTGGAAAACGCCGCTCATACTCTTCGATCGTCGCCTGTTCCCCTCGGTTTCGCCGGGCCTGGTATTCCTCCACCAGCAAGTCGTAAGGCACATGACCGTCGGCGGCGAGCTCGGGGTATTGGACCAGATAATCTTCCACCATGCGCGGCAGTTCCGGGCGACCGCCGCGGCGATGAAGGTCGACCTTGAGCAGTTCGACCAAGAGCAACCGCCGCACGGCGGGCGGCGACTCGACCAGATAGTCCGCGGGAGCAGGCACGTTGTCGCCCTTCCAGGCAGCGGCGAAGAGCCGCACCTGCCGCGAGACGAGATCCAAAACGTCGCGCGGTTGCTCCGGCAACGCGTCGGCCGAGTTGGGCCGCCGCGAGACGTGCGTCTCCGCGGGACCGATACCGGGGGGCATCGACGAGATCGTGGCCAGCGGATCGGCCGGCCCGGCCGCATCGTCACCGGCCGCCATGTTGTCGAGAGAACTGTCCATCTCTATTTGGCTAACCTGCTTCGCACCGCTGACATCTTCGCCCGATAGTCGCTTTCCACTGCGCCGCGTTCTTTGGCTTCCATACTGTCCGGCGCGACCTGGGCCGTGGCGTACAGTTGTGCCAACAAGGCGCCCGCCTCGGAAAGCTGCGCGTCGGCCGAGTCGGCAGCGGTGTTGCGCAGCCCGCCCCGCAAGGTCTTGAGTCGCGTCAGGAATTCCATCGTCGCGCGCGGGTTTCCCAAAGCCGCGGCATCGCTACGGGCCGTTTGCGCCTGTTGAAAAAGCTGATCGTAGCCGGCCAGAATCTCGTCATAATTCGGGCGGCGCATGGCGGCCAGCGTGATAATGCCCAGGTAGGCAAAATACGCCACAGCGAGCGCGCCGACCGCGCCGCCAAGAAAGACCACCGCCCGCCGACTTGAGGCGCTCAGGCCATCGCCAGACTTCTTTTTCGCCTTTTCCTCGCACGGCTGAGTCTCACGGTCACGCAAATCCTCGTGGGGCGGCGCAGACTCGGCGTTCGCGTGATCGCTCGGCAATGATTGCGTCGCTTCCACTTGAGCCGATGGTTGTTCGCCGGCCTCCACATCCGCTTTGTCAGCGGACGCCGGTTTGCCGGAGGGCGACAGATCAAAATCATCGTCGCCAAGCGACGCGATCGTATCGGGCTTGGGCGCGGTCGGCGTCACCTCAAACTCGTCATCGTCCGATGGTGTTCGATTTGTCTCGGTACTTGGTTGCTCGGCCAGGTCAAAGTCGGTTTCAGCAGACGGCGTTGCTTTGACCGGCGGCCCCAGATCGAAATCGTCGTCCGCGGATGGCGGCGCCGGACGCGTCTCGGTGCTTGGTTGCTCGGCCAGGTCAAAGTCGGTTTCAGCAGGCGGCGTTGCTTTGGCCGACGGCCCCAGATCGAAATCGTCGTCCGCGGATGGCGAAAGCGTTTCGGGCATTGGCGCGGATGGCGCGAGGTCGAAGTCGGCATCGTCAACGTCCGTTGCCGCGGCAGCGGAAAAAAGTCCGGGAACCGCCTCGGCGGTGAGCCACTCGGCATCGATTCCCTGCTTCACCTGTTCGAGTTTGCCGAGCGTTCCGCGCGCGACCATGGCCACCAGGTCATCCCACGACATGGGCCCTAGTTCTTCGCCAAAGATCAAGCAGTACCATTTACCGCTCATGGTTTCTAATATACAATGACAAATTCGCCGTCGCGCCCCGCGACGGCGGCGATGAAGCTCCAAACGGGTACGCCCGAAACTTGCCCTGTCGCACCGGTGATCGGGCGACCGTCGGCGCCGAAGACCTGCCAGGCCAGCGCGCCGCCGC
>DASVGM010000628.1:0-6952 GCA_036379555.1 Pirellulales bacterium
AACACCAGGTAAGTCGGCGCGTTATCGAGCACCGACGACAAAGCGCCGGTGACCCAAAAAAACCGCGGCGCGGTGTTGATGGGCAGATGAGGCCCTTCCACGTGCAAGATTTGCAACGCCGGCTGCATGCAGATGAAAATACCCACGAACAACGCGGCGACTTCGATGATCGCGCCGTAATTGAACTTGTTGCCCTCGCGAACCGACGGCACGCCCAACGCCAGCGACAGTCCCACCAGCGCCAGCAGGGTGATTTCGCGAAGATAGAGCCACGGGTGCCAGTCGCTGCCGGGCAGCACTTTGCTCGGATCGAGCAGCCCCACGGCCAGCACGACAAGACACAACAGCGGCAAGTTCGGCCAGAGGCCGCCAAACCGCAGGCGATGCACGCGCGTTTCATCACGAACCACGTCGGGCGGAGTTTCGCGCGGATGGTAGCGAAAGTGGTCTAAGAGAAAATAGATCGCCAGCAGCGAGCAATTGACGAAAAGCCACTCTCTCCACAGCGAAAACGTCCACAAAAACGGCACACCCTTGAGGTAGCCTAAAAACAGCGGCGGGTCTCCGATGGGCAGCAGGCAGCCGCCGCAATTGCACACCACAAAAATGAAAAATACGACCGTGTGGCTCACGTAGGTCCGCTGCCGGTTGGTTTCCAGCAAGGGGCGAATGAGCAGCATGGCGGCGCCGGTGGTGCCAATGAAGCTGGCCAGCAGGCCGCCGACGGCGATGAACGCGGTGTTGGTCAGCGCGTGCGCCGGCAAATCGCCTTCAATGCGGATGCCGCCGCTGATCGTGTAAAGGCTGAACAACAACACGATGAACGGCACGAAATCTTGAAGAATGGCGTTGGCAATGACCGTGGCGGGCAACTCCCACGAGATCAGCCCGCCGCCGCGCTGCACGCTGGCATGGCCAAGAAAGTGGCGATCGATCGGCTGCGAATGCGCCAGCGCGTAGTAAACGAGCGTTGCCAGGCCCAAGCCCGCGGCGACAAAGAACTTGTTGCGATTGCTTTCCCAAAAATGTTCAGTGGCGGGTATTAAAGGAAATACCGCGATCGCGCCCAGCAACGCGCAAAACGGCAACACCATCCAAAGCGGCGGTTCACGGCTGATGGGCGCGGCGACGGGCGCGATTTCATCCGACGCTTCCGTGTGCTCCACGGCGTTGATCGCCGCAGTTCCGCGCTGCGGCAAACCGGCGCCGGCGGCCAGCAGATAAATGGCAATCAGCGCGGCGATGGCCAACAACACTCCGCGCTGCGAGCCGCCACCGGTTGGATCGTGTTTCGACATGAAAAAACCTATTCACTTACAAGTCCGTCGCCCCGTTATTTTCACGGAAACCACGGTTATACACGATTTTGCTTGGCGTTATAGAGGGATTGCGAGTCGAATCAGGCCCGCCCCGGCGACGCCGGTGTGCGAAAGGCCGATCGCCCCGGGTGATTATTCTAGTTTTGGACGATACAATGCGTCTGTCACAACCATTGCTCAAGAATGACAAGGCTTTTTGGATGGCAACCATGACGCGCGGCCCGCGGGCTTTTGTTTTTTTCCTGCTGGCGACCACCTTCTGCCGCGCGGCAACGGCCGCTGAACGGTCGCTCGCCGAACCGGTGCGCATCGCCTTGATCGGCGATTCCACCGTCGCCAGCTACGACAAACCGCCGGCCGATCGCCCCACCCTCACCGGCTGGGGCCAGGTGCTGGGAGAGTTTTTTGACGAGTCGGTGGAAGTCCATAATTTCGCCCTTTCGGGACGCAGCTCCAAGAGCTTTTTGCAAGAGGGCCATTGGCCGGCGATGCTGGCTGCCAAGCCCGACTACGTGTTCATTCAGTTCGGCCACAACGATATGTCGGGCAAAGGCGATCGTTCGACCGATCCGGCCGGCGACTTTCAGGACTATTTGCGCCGGTATATTGACGAGACGCGCGCGGCCGGCGGCGTGCCGGTGCTGGTGACACCGGTCGCCCGACGCACCTTCGAGTCGGGCAAATTGGTCTCGACGCTCACTCCCTATGCCAACGCGATGCAAAAAGTCGGCCGTGAGACGCAAACGCCGATCATCGACCTGCACCGTTTGAGCATGGCTTTTTTCGCGCGTGTGGGCGAGGAAGCCGGCGCCGATCTCAACCCCGCGCCGAAGGACTATTCGCACTTCTCGCGAAAGGGCGCGCTGGCGGTGGCCGGACTGGTGGCCAACGCGCTGCCGCGCGCGGCGCCCGAGCTGATTCCGCGGCTGAAGAATCACGCCTTACTCGCCGCGGCCGGCGCCAGCGAGGAACTGCCCGGCCTCATCCGCCTTGTGCTGCCGCCGATCGTTTACGCGGTTGTCGGGCAGGAGATGAACGTGTACTTCGATAACCTGGCGCTGATGCTCAACGCTCAGAACTACGCCTTCGACGTTGAATGCGGCAAAGGCCGCCAGCAAGAAGAGCGTTGGACCTTCACGCCGGGGCCTGACGACGTGGGCGAGCATGGCTTTCGCGTCTTAGTGCGCGACGAGCAAAACCGACTTCTGGCGCGCGGAAACTGCACCGTGCGCGTGCTGCCGGCTGCTGCCGGCGATGGCCGGCAAGCGTCCGTACTATTGATCGGCGACAGTTTAACACACGCCTCCGTCTATCCCGAGCGGTTGCTTTCACTCGCCGAAAAAGCTGGCAATCCGCGGTTGACGCTGATCGGTTCGCACCAGCCGGGCGGCGACGCCAGCCGTGTCCGGCATGAAGGTTATGGCGGCTGGACCGCGCAGCGCTTCGCCACCCATTACACCGGCGTCGCGCGTCAAGGCGACGCTCGCCAACGTGGCAGCCCGTTCCTTTATGCTGCGGCCGAGGGCAAGCCCAAGCTTGATTTTTCAGCCTATTGCCGCGATGTGAATGGCGGGCAGCCGCCTGATTTTGTCGCGATCTTTCTGGGGCCGAACGACATCTTTTCTTTCAGCGACGAGTCGATTGAGGCCGGCATTCGCACGATGATTGAGCATTACGACCAACTCGTGGGCATGGTGCGAGCGGCCGCGCCGCAAGCGCGGCTGGGCGTGATGTTGCCCGTGCCGCCGGCCAGCAGCCAGGACGCTTTCGGCGCGAGCTACCTCAACGGGCAAACTCGTTGGCAGTATCGCCGCAACCAGCACCGCCTGGTGGAACGGATGATCGCGCACTACGGCGGTCGCGAGCCGGAGCGAATCGACTTGGTGCCGACGTATGTGAGCTTGGACTGCCGCCAAAACTATCCGACGCAAAAAGGTGCCGTCGACGGGGTTGAACGCATTCGCCAAAACAACGGCGTCCATCCAAACGCCGCCGGCTACAACCAGATTGGCGACGCGCTGTATGTTTGGTTGAAGGCGGCGCTAAAAGGCCTCGACGCTCCCTTGAAGGATGGTATGTAACGAATTGGCCGATGGATTGACGAGATGCTGTTCGTTGCCCAGCCAGCTCTTGAATTCATCCAGGCTAAAGAGCCGCAACGCGTGGCATGTCACATGAAACCCACCCTGCTTATCAGCGACGGCGATCGTATTTGAATCGACGTTGGAACAATGTAAATCGTCGATGGACCAACTTGGCGCCGTCTCTAGCCTCGTTACGCCCGTGCATAATAGAAAAAGCGGCTCCTCCGCTTCACGCGGATCCGCGAGTCCGACGATCAACATTCGATGCGGATTCGCAAAGTAATGCTCAACGCTTGCCCGCCGGCCGTGAAGCTCGTCGAAGCGTTGTTCACCGTCGGGAACAATCCAGCCATTCATCAGGCCCATCTATCTTTTCTCCAAGCTCGCCATAGAACATCGTTTTTGCCCGCAACGATTCGACCGTCAAAACCTCATAGAGCTCTCGGTTTGTCCAACCGCGTTGGCCCAGAACCGGCTCGCTTAGATATCGGCCGCTGTTGAGCCAGCGCTGAAAAACCGCCTTCCGCATCCCTTTGACGGTGCGGGCGGCCGCCGGTAGCGTTCCGCTCACGAACGGTTCTCCGGCGGCACGCCGTCAATCCAGGGCCCCGCCAGCTTTTGATATTCCGGCGGGTGCAGCACGCTGCCCGTGTCGCCGGCGGCCCAGCCGCGAACGTGCCGCGGTTTGGCTCGCGCCTTCGACATCTTCTCCCAGTTGTCGGCCCAACCGCGGTCGCCCTCGCTCACGTTCCCCGCCCGATCGACATGGAACACCTTCCCTTCGCGATAGCTGCGCACCGCCAGGTTCACCATCGTCACGGCCGCGGCCGCCAACTCGGGGTCGTTATTCACCGTCGCCGGCGCGGCGGCGACGATCGCGTCGAGCCAGTTGCCGCAGTGCTCCGAAACAAAATCGAGTTTCGTCGCCGCCTCAAACGTCTCACGTTTCAGCTTTTTGTCTTGTGTCACCTGGGGCCGCTCGGGCACAAAGTCAAACCGGCCGTGGGGGCCGTTCTCGTAGCACGATTTCGCGAACAGGAGCGAACCGAAATGCCCGCGGATGAGATGGTCGAGTTTGAGCTCCTCACCCACCATCGTGCTGCTGACCACTCCCTGCACGCCTTCGTGAAAGTCGGCGATGATGCTGGCCACGTCGGCCACCTCGCGGTCGTCATATTCCAAAAAGATGCCGCCGCCGCCCACCACGCGACCGGGCATGCGCAGACCGGTCGCCTTGAGCATGCCCGTGATGCGATGCACGAACAAGTCCGAATACATGCCGTAACCAAAGGCCCAATAACATCGCCATTGGCCAAACGTCTCGCGGTCGAACGGCATCTCCGCCGCCAGACCTTCATCGACGCCCAAAAAACGGCGAAAATCGACCGTTTGCGGCGTCATTTCCTTGGTGATTCGATTGTGCCGCGACATGCCCGACGTGCCGTTGCGGAAATACTCCGTCTGAAACTGCAATACCTTGCCAAGCCGGCCCGCGTCGATCAACTCACGAGCCATGTTCCACACCGGCGAGCTGGTCGATTGCACTCCCACCTGCAACACGCGCCCTGTTTCTTTCCAGGCTCGCACCACGTCGCGGCCTTCGTCGATGGTGTGCGTCATCGGTTTTTCGCAATAGACGTGCTTGCCCGATCGCAGGGCGTCGATGGTTTGTTTGGCATGCCAATGGTCGGGCGTGGCGACACAAACGGCGTCGAGGTCTTTTTCCGCGAGCAATTCGCGGTAATCGACGTGCGCGGTCGGCGTGACGCCGGTTTTCTCCTTCACCAGCGCGGTGAAGCGGTCGCGATGCACCGAGCAGACGTCGGCCACCGAGACGAGATCGAGATTACGGCCCATTTCACGCAGCTTGACAAGTGTTTTGGTGAGCGTGTTGAAGCCGCGGTTGCCCGCGCCAATCACGCCGATGCGCAGCCGGCTGTTGGCATCGACGGCGCGGGCCGATTCTGGTTGAGCCGCCAGGCCGGCCGCCGCACCGGCGGCGCCGGCCGCGATAAAGTTCCGCCGCGTGAGATCGTCCGTCATGTCGCTTGTCCTGAAAATACGATGTTTACCAATTCATTGTGGGGCGGGCCGCCGGCCCGTCTGAAGCGCAAGGCGGCGCTTCGATCAGGTTGGCGATGCGCTTTTTGCGTGGTTCAAGGCAAAAATGGTGGGCGCGAGCCAAACGCAACGCTGTCGGGACCGTTACTTAATGCGCCCGTTCTCGGTTGTCGTCCTCGTCCGTCGGTTCACCCATGAGGTGATCGGCGAGACGTGCCTCGGTGGTCCATCCTTCCGCGGGCAGCTTTAATTCCCTCTCTGCCAACATCGAAACGGCGATGGCCGCGGCGCTCGCGAGCGCCTCCATCTCCGCCGCGGCGAGGCGCCCGGCAAGCTCCGCAACCACCACGCGTTGGCGCGGAATGCGTAGTGCGCGAAACGCGTACAACGCGCTACTCGTCACGCCGCTTAACCAATTGGTGCGATCGTAGGATGAAGATAGCGGATCAGATCCTTCGATCGAGACAGTCGCGGCACGTTCGGGTCGAACGAGCTCGCCGCCGCGAAACTCGCTGCTTACCCATAGTGCCAACCGGAGCCAGTGCTGGCGCCTGGAAAGCTGTACAACGGCGAGTTTGTCGTTCTCAATGAGCACCTGGCTGGACATCTTACACCTCCGTTGGAGGTCGAGCGGAACATACGCAGTTAATGGCATGGTATTCCCATTTTATGCACAGGCGGCGGTTCTCGAAAGCCCACTGATTATGTGACGATGATGATCGCTCGCGTCAAAGCGATGCGACCATACGGCCCCATCCCCTGGGTGATAGCGAAGGATTCTCGTTCGGCGCGACAATAATAATGTAAGCGGTGGAGGGCCTTGAATCGAGCAGCGAGGACATTGACGTTGGAACCGCAAGAGCAAGCCCTGCGCGACGCGGTGCTGGCCGGCAGCGAGCCGGCCTGGCGGGCGCTCTACGAGGCCAACTTTGACGCACTCTATGCCTACGTTTTCCATCGAACGGGCAGAAATCGGCACCGCAGCGACGACGTCGTGCAAGAGACCTGGCTGGTGGCCGTGCGGCGGATCTCCGACTTCGACCCGCGGCGCGGCGCATTTGAGTCATGGCTCAAAGGCATCGCCGCCAAGGTGCTGAAAAACCACCGCCGCCGTTGGCAACGCGACGACCGCGCGCAGCCGCTGGCGGCTGAACCGCCTGCGCCGCCAGCCGTTGAAAGTTCGCCTGCGGACATCTATCACTACGCCTTTGTCTTTCGCGACTACGGGATTCTAGTTCTTCGTCCGAATGACAAACAGCAAATTGAGGCTTTTCGCAGCTCCGGTGCGCTCATGATTGCCCCACCCGAGGTCAGGCCACAGTAGATTTGAGGCGGGCAACCGCTTCTCCGGTCGGGCCGTTGAAAAGTTGGGCTTATGACTCACGATCTGTTAGAGGCTATCCGAAAACTCGCCGTGGGGCGGGCCGCCGGCCCGTCTGGAAGCGAAAGACGGCTCGGCGAGCCGCCCCACGATACGCCGCCACGGCG
>DASVGM010000629.1:0-2198 GCA_036379555.1 Pirellulales bacterium
ATGTTGCGAAAAGAGATAGGGGGCCGGAGTGGGCACGAAGTCTTCGCCGTCGTTCAGTTCGACGGCGGGCGTGGGCACGTCGTCGCGCAGGGCGAGCTGCCGCGCAACCCAGCGTCCGTAGGTCAAATACGCCGCGATCAAAATCGCCGCGGTGCCAAGGGTGATTGTCAGCAAGCTCATAGGGTTTGTTCAACTGAAAAGAAAGCGGTTCACGGCTCAAACAATTCGCGCACGGCGATGCGCAGGCCGTCGAGCGGCGGCGGAAAGGTCCAAACGGCGTCATAGGCGATCGGCATGGCGGGCTGATCGTCGCGGTAGACGAAAACGCTCCGCGATTGCCCGTCCACCACATACACCACGTCGACGCCGGCGCCGAGGTATTCACTGACTTTGGCCAGCACGCTCGCCCAGCGATCCGTGGGCGAGCGGACCTCGACGGCGATTTCAGGAGCGACCTTCGCATAACCGGCCGGATCCGCGCCCTTGGGAATGCGTGAGTAACTGTAGAAGGAAACGTCCGGGCCGCGAACCGAATCCGGGTCGCGCTGGGTGACGATGCCTGAATCGTTGCTGAGCACATGTCCAAGCTGGTGCAGTTTGGCGTAGTGCCAGAGGGGGCCGGCCACCGCCGTGCAGATTTTACCGTGGCGGAAGTTGGGGACATTCATGGGTACAATCGCGCCGCGCACCAACTCCGTTGGGCAACCGCTGTCTGGAAGCTCCAAATACTCTTCAGCCGTCAACGACGTTTCGATCGTGGCCATACGTTGAATCTTAGCCCGCTTGCGATTGAGCGCCAACCATTTGGCTGAATGCCAATCTTGCCTCGGCGTCGTGTGGGCGATATGATACCAGTAATCCTCTGCCATGTGCGTGCTGCCGACGTCCTATTTTGGGGAGCCGATAAGAAAGTCCGCTGGGCGCCAAAGCAACATCTCGTAGCGTGTATAGCCGACGCCCGGAGCCAATGGCCCCGGATAAAAGCGGCCGGATCACACAACCCGAGGTACGCGGCGCCCACTTTAGTACTGCGGGCTCTCGAAAACCACGTCGCCACGGCATTAGGGTGGAGGGTTTTTTTTGCGCTGATAACGACAAACGAAGAATCTGGCATAAGGAAACCGCCTTGGCTGGCGTTCAAACGTCAAATCCGCTTTCGCCGCCGCTGGCGGCCAAACGCGATCGCTTGTTGAAGCTGATCGCCGGGTATGAGAGCTGCGCCGTAGCTTTTTCGGGCGGGGTCGATAGCGCCGTCGTCGCCAAGGCGGCGCAACTGGCCCTGGGCGACCGCGCGGTGGCGGTCACCGGCGCCAGCGCCAGCCTGGCCGCTGGCGAGTTGGCCGCGGCGCAAGACCTGGCCGAGCAGATCGGCATTCGCCATCAGCAATTGGCCACGGAAGAGTTTGGCAACGCGGATTATCTGCGCAATTCGCCCGACCGTTGCTTTCATTGCAAAACCGAGCTTTACACCCGGCTGGAAGGCTTGGCCGAGCAGCTTGGCGTGACGGTTCTTCTCAACGGCGCCAATCTGGACGACCGTGGCGACCACCGGCCCGGTATGGTCGCCGCCGGTCAGCACGACGTGCGCAGTCCGCTGCTGGAGTGCGAGTTGACCAAGGCCGACGTGCGCGAACTGGCCGCTCATTGGCGGCTGCCGGTGTGGGACAAGCCGGCCAGCCCCTGTCTGAGCAGCCGCATCGCCTATGGAGAGCAGGTGACGCCGGAGCGCGTCGGCATGATCGACCGGGCGGAGCAGTTTTTACGCGCCCAGGGTTTTCGCGAACTGCGCGTTCGTTATCATCGCGGCGACATGGCGCGAATTGAGCTGCCGGTGGCCGAATTGCCGCGGCTTGCCGAACCCGCGTTGCGAGAAACGCTGATCCGCACTTTTCGCGAGTTGGGTTTCAAATACGTTACGCTCGATCTGGAAGGCTTCCGTTCTGGCAGTCTCAACCAAGTCATTGGCGTCGACGACCTCAAAGTGCTCCGACGCTAGCCAACCTTTGCTGATCGTGGGAAAAGGAGGATGGGCCTCCTGGCCCGTCCAAGTCTTCCGGCGAGCCTACGGGGGATGGACGCCAAACTCAATCGGCAATACAAAGGTCAGATCAGAGAAACAATGGTGTGCCACCTTCGGCCGCCCGACTTTCGATATACTGACAACCGGCAACTGACAAAAAAGGCCACATGATGTTCCG
>DASVGM010000630.1:0-3862 GCA_036379555.1 Pirellulales bacterium
GCTGGCCGAACATCTTGAAGCCTTCCGGGCATCGTTGGTCGCCAAGAACAACACGGCCAAGCACGTCGCCTTGACGCTGGCACGGGTGCAATCGCTCTTTGAGGGTTGCGGGTTTCGCGCTTGGAACGACATCGACGGAGCGGCGGTTGAAACCTGGTTGGCCGCGGAGCGTGAGGCCGGGCGGTTGAACATCCAAACGAGCAATTACTATGTCGGCGCCGGGAAGCAATTCGGAAAATGGATGGTCAAGACTCGGCGCGCATCGCAATCGCCTTTGGAGCATTTGGGCAAGCTCAACACTGCCACCGACCGCAAGCATGATCGGCGGGAGCTTTCGGCGGATGAATGCCATCGGCTGTTGTGGGCCGCGCATCATGGCGGCGTCGTGGAAGGTATGGAGGGAGCGGAGCGGGCGATTGTGTATCGGCTGGCGCTGGAATCGGGTTTGCGTGCCAACGAATTGCGAAGCCTTACGCGGTCGAGCTTTGAGTTTCGCACCGCGCCGGCGACCGTAGTTGTTCAGGCGGGTAGCAGCAAACGGCGACGGCTGGATACGCTGCCACTACGGGCGGACACCGCGGCGGAGCTTCAAAAGCACCTAGCAGCCAAGCACCCCGGAGCAAAGGCGTTCAAGGTGCCGAAAAGCGACAAGACGTCCGAATTGATGAAGGCCGATTTAGAAACGGCACGGGCCGCCTGGCTTAACGAATCGGGCACGCCCGACGAACGGGCCAAACGAGAACAATCGTCGTTTCTGGTGTATGAGAACGATGCCGGTCTGTTCGCCGATTTTCATGCGTTGCGGCATACGTTTCTGACAAACCTGGCGCGAAGTGGTGTCCATCCCAAGGTAGCCCAAGCATTGGCCCGCCATTCGACAATCACGTTGACGATGGACCGCTACACCCATACCGTCTTAGGCGAACAGAGCGAAGCTATTGAGGCGTTGCCGAGCTTGGCCGCGGCGACGGTCGATGCCATGCGAGCGACGGGCACAGACAACGCGACGGCCACCGGCAAGAGTGTCTTGGCGTCCAGCTTGGCTGTACAGGGTGCAGTGAAGCCGGCGACGAAGGAAGCGACAAAGGTTGAAGAAAAGCCCGACGTTTCAGGCCCCGATTCTGTCTTGGCGTTCTGCTTGGCGTTTTCGGATGAAAAACATGCAGTAAACCCTACCAATGGGGATACCAAAACCATTACGGCCGAAACGCAAAAAAACCCTCAAAAACACGGTGTTTTTGAGGGTTTTGAATCAGAGGCGCTGGTGGGAGTCGAACCCACGATGGCGGATTTGCAATCCGCTGCCTTAGCCTCTTGGCGACAGCGCCTAACAATTTAGCCGGGATGATTCATGGTTAAACAAGCATACCAAACCCACCTCGCTAACGCAAAGGCAATTGACATCGCAATCGCCCCGGCTTGCTTAGCCGCGCTGTTTCACCGATAATCATTTTGTTCTCATGCGGTAATGCGGTAAGAATGCGCCGCTGCACCCGCCGAGGAACGAGAAAAATTGGAGACGGATCGATGTCGTTGCGCCTGCTGAATTCGCTGCTGCTGCTGGCCTTGATTGGCTCTTTGAGCGCCAACTGGCTCGTCGGACGGGATATGAGCCAACCGAACGCGGATTTTCTGCCGGGCATGGCCGAGCCGGTCTCCTATGGCGCGTTCGCCGCCAATCCCAATTTCCCGGACGGCAAGACTCTGCAAGAGCCGGCGCCCGGCACCATCGCCCGCGGGCTGATGCCGTTGCACTACCGCGCCACGCCCCCAGACGCCGTCCGCGCCGGCGAGGAATTGCAAAACCCGTTGAATGCCAAAGACGCGGCGGTTCGCGAGCGGGGAGCATTCGTGTTTGCTCATTATTGCCAGATCTGTCATGGCGCGCAAGGCCAAGGGGATGGGGCCGTCTCGAAACACGGCGTGCCGCCGCCCCCGCCGCTGCGCGACGGTAAATCGGCGAAGATGAAAGACGGGCAGTTGTTTCACATTCTGACCTACGGCCAAGGGAACATGCCCTCCTATGCCGCGCAGTTGTCTCGCGAAGATCGTTGGCGCGCGATCGTGCATGTACGTTCCTTGCAGCATCCCGCCCCCGACGCCAAGCAGGGACCATGAAGGAGAATCAACCGTGCAATTCAATTTGGCCTCACGCGATCGAAAATATCAAGCGCCGCCGCGCATCGCGCGGTTGGCGAAAACCCTGCTCGCGATCGGCGGCTTGACGCTCTGCGTCGGCCTCCTCGCCGCCCCCAGACAGACCTGGGGAAACGTGCTCGTGCTCAGCCATTACCTCCTGGGCCTCGCCCTGGGCGGCTTGTTTCTGATCGCCTTGCAATACGTCACCGGAGCGGGCTGGGGAGTCGCCCTGCGCCGTTTGCCGGAAGCGCTGGCCGATCTGTTGCCCGTGGGCGGCGTGGGCGTGTTGGCCGTACTGTTGCTTTACCCCGCTCTGTATTCGTGGACGGTGTCCGCCGCGGACGGCCATCTGGCCGCCGACGGCTTTAAGCAGCTTTGGTTGAGTCGCCCCTTCTTCTTGCTGCGCGCGATCGTCTACCTGGCGAGTTGGCTGCTCTTCGCACGGGCGATGGTGCGTCTCTCGGTGCGGCAAGACGGCGATGGGTCGATCCGCCATACCTTCACCAGCAGGCGATTGTCGGCGGCGCTCTTGGTCGTGTTCGCGGCGACGTGCTGGCTGGCGAGCGTCGATTGGATCATGTCGCTGGAGCCTGAGTGGGCGAGCACGGTCTTTGGCGTCTATCAATTCTCAGGAATCTTTTTAAGCGGCCTGGCCGCCATCACCGTCTTGGCGGTTTGCCTCGAGCGGCAGGGCGCGCTGGCGGGCATCATCTCGCCAGACCATCTTCACGATCTGGGCAAGTTGTTGTTTTCGTTCAGCAGCTTTTGGATGTACATCTGGTTCTCGCAGTACATGCTGATTTGGTACGTGAACAATCCCGAGGAAACCACCTACTTCATCCGCCGATCGCACGGCGGCTGGCAGGCGCTGTTTTATTTGAACCTGTCGCTCAACTGGATCATTCCCTTTTTGGCGCTGTTGCCGCGCTCGGCCAAGCAAAGCCCGCGCGTGCTGCTGGTCGTGGCGCTGACGATCCTGGCTGGCCGTTGGGTGGATCTCCACCTGATGATTCTGCCTCCTCTCGCGGCGCGGCCGCTGACGGGCCTTGGTTTATTGGAGCTTGGTTTGGCCGCCGGAGCGCTGGGCGCGTGCTTGTCTATCGTGCCGCGCGCGTTGGCCAAACGCTCGTTGTTGCCATTCAACGATCCCTTCTTGGTCGAAAGCCTGCCGCACCATCCGGCCGCCACCCGCACCGCGATCGTTTTCTCTGGTATCGAACCGCGCCCCGCGGGCTGAAGTCGCTACGGCAGGTCGCACCGCCGCTGCGTTTGGCCGCGGGCTTAAGGGCGGGCTTCGCGGCGGCCCTTGGCGATGGCGGCGGTTCGCCGCCCGCGGGCATGCGCACCAACGGATCGGTGGGATCGCCGCGCGCGGCGACGTAGGCCACCAGATCGGCGATCTCGTCGCGCGTCAGTTCATCGAGCAATCCTCGCGGCATGATGGACCCCAGCGACATGAACCGCTCTTCGATTTCCGAGCGCTCGAGCACCACCGGCGGCGCTTCGCCGGGCGGTTTTTCCCGCACCTCCAGCGTTTGCTCGGTGCGCTTGACGATCAGCCCGGTCACCACGCGGCCGGCATCGGTTTGAAAGACCCAAAGGTCGTATTTGGCGTCGGCGATGCGCCGCGCGGGGTCGAGAATGTCGCGCAGAATGTCGAGCGGTTTGAATTGCAGGTCCAGCCTGGCCAGGTTGGGACCGAACTCGACGCCCGCGTCGTTGA
>DASVGM010000631.1:0-3495 GCA_036379555.1 Pirellulales bacterium
ATTTCGTTGCGCCATTGCGGCTGCAAGTAGATCGTCAGTAGCCCGGCAAAGGCCGACAAACGCAACGTCACCAGCAGCGCGCGCAGCGGCACGGGCAGTTCGCCGCTGTCGCGGCGATAGAGCCAAACGACATAGGCCAAAAGCAGCGCGGCCGCGGCGACCGGCGGCAGCCAATCGGCGGGCGACTGAATGCGGCCCCACTCAAAGCTGCTGCGCCCAATGGCGGCATTGGCGAAAAGAAGATTCGCGTTGGTCATGTGGCGTTTACGGCCTCGGAACTCCGGCAAAAGGTGGGCATGCGTTCGATTATACCGCCGCACGCCCGTCTTGTCCCGCCCGTGGCCGAGCCGATTATTGCGGCACGCGGTTCAAGAGCTCGTCGGCGCGCTTGAGCAAGGCCAGCCCCGAATCGGAAAGCGAACTGCACGGGCTGGCGGGATCGCAAGCCACAAAACGGCCATGACAGTGCTGGCAGGCCACTTGCCGCCCCAAGTATTCCACGCGCACGCGCAAACTACGGCCGCAGGTCGGGCAGGGTTGAACGAAATGAGTGTGCTGAGTCATGACGATTGCCCTCCGGCGATGCGGTCGGTCTCTTCCATAAACGCTTTATGCAACAGGTCGGATTCGCCCAACTGGTGGGCCTCCAACCGTTGACGAAAATTCTCGAACGTCATCTCGGCCATCTTCCAACTTGACGCCCAACGGCGCCGCGCAATGTCGCGGTCGCACTGGTCAATCAGGTGGCTCAGCTCCACGAACAGAACTTGATGGTCGCTTTTCAATTCGTCGGCGCAGCCGCAAAGCGAGGGAGCGTTCTCCATCGCCTCACGGAGGTAGCCGTCGTTTTCTTTGAGCGCGAACATCATTCCCAGATGCTCGCTCAATTCGTCCAACGCCTCCAAGAGGCGCACCGCGCCGCTGGTCGATTCAACACGGTGTTCGCGAAAGAGCCGGTCGATCTGGTCGATGTGATGATCGAGCTCGCGCTGCTCATCACGTACCTCTTTACTGGCAACCGGCAGGTTGACTACGGCAGTCATGATCGTTTCTCTCCTTGAATCCATGTACCGACGCGACAAGCAGCCCAAAGCGAACAAGCTCGCCGCGTGTGCGAACGAGCAGGTTCGTCTCTACAAGTGAAGCTACTGGCCGTGGCGGTCAAAAAACCCCTGGCAATAAGCCCACACTCTTCCCTAAAGTGTCCGATGCGAGCGGACGACGTGCCGTTCTCTAGTTCTGACAAACGGCGGTCGCCAACGAGACGAATGCCGTCTAAGATAAAACGTGGTTGATTTGAATCGCGGCAAACGCGCGGTTCTCCATCAACAAGTCACTTTAAGAATTGTTCGGCGAGCAAGTCAACAACCCAAACCGCGTGCCAAATCAGATTTTTCAGCCATGAACGGCGATTTTTTTCTACAAACAGGAGTGCTGTGTCTCGTATCCGCCATCGGAGGGGCGATAAACTCGGTGGCCGGCGGAGGGACACTGCTCACTTTTCCCGCTCTGATCGCGGCTTTAGGCGGAACGGCCGAGGCCGCGGTCTGGGCGAATGCCACCAGTACCGTGGCCCTTTTTCCGGGGTCTCTGGCCGGAATGGCGGGCTATCGACGGGAGTTAATGACCGCGCGGCCTTGGATCAAGGTGCTTTTGTGGCCTAGCCTGGCAGGCGGGCTGATCGGCGCATTTTTACTGATGGTTTTGCCGGCTGAATCGTTCAGAAAGTTGATTCCCTGGCTCTTGCTGACGGCGGCCGCGCTTTTTTGGCTGCAACCGCGGCTCTCCCGGCGACTGGCCGCGAAAGCCGGCGCGGCCGCCCAAGGCGGCGAGACCGCTCCGCCGCCGCAACGCGTGGCCTTGGTGGCCCTCTTTCAACTCTTCGTGGCCATCTATGGCGGCTATTTCGGCGCCGGCATTGGCATCTTGATGCTGACGGCGTTGGGCATGATGGGCTTGAGCGACATTCACCAGATGAACGGCCTGAAAACGCTTTTCGGTTCCGCGATCAACGGGGTGGCGGTGGTGGTGTTCGCCGGTTCGGGCAAGGTTGAGTGGACGCTGGCGACGGCCATGGCGCTGGCCGCCATCTTGGGTGGTTACGTCGGCGCGCGCGTCGCGCGCCGCCTCGATCGAAACCTGGTGCGTCACGCGGTGGTGTTGATCGGTGTGGCGCTGGGAGCTTATTACCTGCAAAAAACATACGGCTAAGAGCTATCTTGCCGCTGTTGCCCCTTATGTTATGCTGGCCGAATGAAAGCAGCTTTTATCTCTCAAACAGGGCCGGCCGAAAACATCCAGTATGGCGATTTGCCCGTGCCCGAACCCGGTGGGTCGCAAGTGCTGGTGCGAGTGAAAGCGGTGGCGGTCAATCCGATCGACACCTATCTTCGCGCCGGCGCGGTAAAAATGGAGTTGCCCCTGCCGTTTGTCATTGGCTGCGACGTGGCCGGCGTGGTGGAGCGCGCCGGGCCTGATGCGCGGCGTTATCCGCCCGGCACGCGCGTTTGGGGAAGCAATCAAGGGCTGCTCGGTCGGCAGGGCACCTTTTCTGAATTTGCCGCCATCGAAGAACGCTGGCTCTATCCCACGCCCGATAACGTCAGCGACGAGCAAGCCGCGGCCATCGCCTTGGTGGGCATTACGGCGCACCTCGGCTTGGTGCGCCGCGCTCATCTGGCCGCGGGCGAAACGCTGTTTGTCAACGGCGGCACAGGCGGAGTCGGCTCGACGGTGGTGCAAATGGCCAAGGCCATCGGCGCGAGGGTGATCGCCACGGCCGGTTCCGCGGAGAAAGTCGTTGCGGCACGCGCCTTGGGCGCCGATGTGGCGATCAACTATCAGAGCGACGACATCGAAGGCGCCATTCGGCAGGCCGCGCCGGTTGGCCTGAACGTGTGGTGGGAAACGCTCCGGGAGCCGAACTTTGAGCGCACAGTGCCGCTCTTGGCGCCGCGCGGCCGGATGATTTTGATGGCCGGCCGCGATGCCAAGCCGCTCTTTCCGGTTGGTCCGTTTTACACCAAAGATTGTGCGCTGCACGGTTTTGCCATGTTCAACGCCACGGCCGAAGAGCAGCAAGCCTCCGCCGCCGACATCAATCGCTGGCTGGCCGAAGGGAAGTTGAAGCCACGCATCGACCGCCTGTTGCCGTTATCGCAAGCGGCCGCCGCTCACAAGTTGCAAGAGGACAACACGCTGCACAAGGCCGGTACGCTGGCCGGCAAGATCGTGTTGGTGCCTTAACTTGGAGTGCGGTGATTCATCACCGCTTTGTTTTGTCGCGGAGCGACCTTTTTTTCATCGTCCGATGAGGCAGCCGCGCCCTGGCCTGCGCAAACGAGGCGTTGCTCGCCACGAGTCGTTGACGCCAGTTTTGTTCCGCCCCGATCGGGGCTTGTCCCCGTCGAGCGATGACTGACCGGCTAGTTGTACGGCGCCAAACGCGTCCCCGTTTTCGCGTTGCATCCGCCGCCTTCGGCGGCGGATGCAACG
>DASVGM010000632.1:0-3596 GCA_036379555.1 Pirellulales bacterium
CAGATACCGAGCTTAAGCATCATGTGGTGGTCACGACCGCGTTGCCCCTGCGATCCGGAGGCGAAAAGCTGGATCGAGCGGCGTCTTGCTTGGCTGAGCGAGCAATTTGACGATAGCGCCTTCAGCGGATTGCCGGTCATCCTCCCCACTCGCGATTTCTTTCCCGATCCTTTCGATGGCTCGAAGGCGTCGGTCAAAGCGATGCTGAACCGAGTATGCCGCTACATGGACGTGGATGCCGATCGCGTCGTGCTCAGGTTGAAATCAGCCGCCGGGCAGGTGGATTTGGTCGACCACGCGGGACTGCAGTTGCCCGGCGCCGCCGCGGGCACCTACCGCCAAGTTGGTGAGAACTTTGTCATCACGCTCAATCGCGAACAACTCGTCCACCCGATGGATCTCGTCGGTACGATGGCTCACGAATTGGCGCACGCGCGACTGATTGGAGAAGGCCGCGTCGATCCGGACATCTATGACAACGAACTGCTGACAGACTTGACGACCGTCTTCATGGGATTGGGTATTTTCCTGGCCAATTCGCCGCGTGCATATCAAAGCCAGATGAGCGATTGGCCCGATTCAGATTTGAAGCGGCCGGAGTACATGAGTCTGCCCATGTATGCCTACGCCCTGGCGCATCTCGCCTGGTTTCGCGAGGAGCGAAAGCCGTCGTGGGCGCGGCATTTGAATTTCCATTTGCGGCCCGAGTTAAAGCAGGCACAGCGGTTTCTTTGGGAAACTCGCGAATCGACGTTCCGGCCCGGCGCAGCTTGACCGGGCCGCCAAGCGGTTCTAATATCCATCATCGAATCGTTTTTGACGAACGAAGCCACAACCACAGATCGTCACCCCCAAGCCAGCGCGTTGCGCGCTAGCCTTGCCGCTACCCCGCCATCGGAATGCCTGATAACTCGCCCCATCATTCCCGCTGCACCGACGGCGAAGACAATCTCGCCGCTGCGCCGGCCGGCTCCGGCGTCGATCAAGAACGCATCCAGCGCGCGGTGCGGGAGATTCTGGCCGCGGTGGGAGAAGATCCCGACCGCGAGGGCCTGCGCGAAACGCCGGCCCGCGTGGCGCGGATGTATGCCGAACTGTTCGCCGGCCTGCACGACGACGCGCGGCTGCACTTGCGAAAATTCTTCACCGAGAAATATGACGAAGTCGTGCTGGTGAAAAACATCAGCTTCAACAGCATGTGCGAGCACCACATGCTGCCGTTCATGGGCGAGGCGCACATCGGCTATTTGCCCAACGGCAAGGTCATCGGCCTAAGCAAGCTGGCCCGCGTCGTGGAGTTGGTCGCCCGGCGGCCGCAGGTGCAAGAGCGTATGACGGAGACCATCGCCGATTTGCTGGTGGATGAGTTGGCGGCGAAGGGCGTGGCGGTGGTGATCGAGGCCACCCACACTTGCATGACCATTCGCGGCATTCGCAAACCCGGCAGCTTGTGCGTGACGTCGGCCATGCGCGGCGTGTTTCGTTCGCATCTCTCCAGCCGCTCGGAGATTATGAACCTGATTTACGGCGGCCGCCGCGCGTAACATGCTGCTCTTAGTCCAATTCTTGTCGCGGCTGTCGTTTGGATTGGCCGCCGCCATGCTGGCCGTTTCGCCGCGGCAGGTGACCAGCGGCTATTATCGCAACAATTCCTACGTGCTGTTGGGATTGAACACGCTGGCCGCGCTAGTGCTCTTGCTGACGCCGCAGGAAGGGCTTTACGCCTGGCCCGCCGCACTCGCGGCGGTGGCCGGCTACCTGGCCGCGGCCTCATGGCTTTATGAAAAAGCGGGCCCGGGGCTGTTGGCGCTGGCCATTGCGGCCATCGCGAGTCTGGCGGGCGCCGCGTTGAATGGGCTGACGGATCTCTCCGGCGTATTCATCTGGCTCCGCTGGCTACACCTGGCCGGTTCGGCCGCCGGCGGGGCGGTATTGGGCGTCACTCTGGCGGCCATGCTGCTGGGACATTGGTATTTGAACGTGCCCGGCATGTCGCTGGCGCCGCTTTTCCGCCTCATCCACTTGATGATCGCCGCCTTGGCGGTTCGCGCGGCCGTGGCCCTGCCGGGACTTTTTATCGCGTGGCTGGACGTCGAAAGCGGCAAAACGATCGACACCTCGCTTTGGCTGTTTCTTTGCTTGCGCTGGCTGACCGGGCTTCTCGGCGCCCTTGTCGTGGCGGTCATGGCCCGCGAAACGCTCAAAGTTCCCAACACACAAAGCGCCACGGGCATTTTATACGTCGGCGTCATTCTCACTTTTATCGGCGAGCTGACGTCGTTATTGTTGTCGCGGGGACAACCGTTTCCTATTTGAGAGCCATGATGAAAATCACTGAAATCCGCACCATCGCGCTGCGCGGCGCCACGCACGATCACGGCTGGCCGGGCGGCACCGACCCCAACGTGCAATACAACACGCTCGTCGAAGTACGCACCGACGAAGGGCCGGCGGGCATCGGAAGCTGTTACACCACGCGGGCGTTGGTTGAAGGTTCGCTCGAACTGTTGCGGCCGCACCTGCTTGGCGAGACCGGGCTGGAGCCGGAACGCGTCAGCGAGAAGCTGCGGCAGTCGATGTTCTGGCTGGGCCGCGGCGGCGCGGTCGAGCATACCATCAGCGGCATCGACATCGCCCTCTGGGATCTGTTTGGCAAGGCGCTGGGCCAGCCGGTTTCGCGACTGCTTGGCGGCAACTATCGAGATCGCATTAAGCCTTACGCGTCCATGCTTTTTGAAGAACCCGGCCTATTGCGCGAGAAGCTCGCGCAGCAGGTGGGGCGCGGCTTCAAGGCGATCAAAATGGGCTGGCGGCCGTTCGGCCGTGTCAGCCGTGCTTATGACGAACTGCTCATCCGCACCGCGCGCGATACGGTGGGGCCGGACGTGGAGTTGATGGTCGATGCCGGCGGCAGCGAGCAATTCTGGCCGCACGGCGTCTCGTGGGCGCGCGAGACGGCCAAAATGCTGGGCGAATACAGCGTGACCTGGTTTGAAGAGGCCCTCGCGCCTGACGACGTGGAGGGGTTTCGCGAATTGCGGCAATCGTCACCCGTACTGATCGCCACGGGCGAAGTGCTGACGCGCCGGCAATCGTTTCAGCCTTTCATCACCGGCCGGGCCTTGGACATTATTCAGCCTGATCTGACCAAGTGCGGCGGGCTAAGCGAGGGCCGCCGGCTGGGTTGGATGGCTTACGATCACGGCGTGCTGTTGGTTCCGCATGGCTGGAACACCGGCGTGGGCGTAGCGGCCGACCTGGCCTTGACGGCGGCGTTGCCGGTGGCGCGGTGGGTTGAATTTCAGACCGGCGTGCCGTACATCGAAGAGCTGGTTCAACCGCGTTTCGCGCTCGATGCCGAGGGCCTGCTGCGCGTGCCCGAAGGCCCAGGGCTAGGCATTGAACTCAATCCCGAGGCGATCGAAAAGTATTCGCGTTAACCCGCATTGCCCACCGAACCGTAGCCGACTTCGTAAGAAGTTGGGCCGCGGCAGCAGGTTACGGCCAGAATTCTTACGAATTCAGCTACACGCACTGTCGCGCGTTCTCCGGTGTCGGTGCGCAAGGCGGGTTAACGCGGCGTTCTGCGGGAGGGC
>DASVGM010000633.1:0-3166 GCA_036379555.1 Pirellulales bacterium
GCCAAGCATCTATGCCGTCGCGGTGGCAACGCTTTTCGTCGCAATTCTATGGACGGCGGAATGGTTCGACGTGGGCTGGTGCGTTGTACGACCGCACGGCGATCATTGGCTGGTTCGGCGGTTCGCCATCGCCACCTACACCACGGTGGCGACGGTCATCGCGGTTCCCTTGCTGACCGCGGTACGCTTCGTTCCGCTGACACTCAATGACGACTATATGGACCCGGCCATTCGGCGCGGCGAGCAACTCGTTTACCATCGGGCCATCGCACCGCCCGATTTTACGCAAGGCGCCGTGGCGCTCTGGAAATTGCCGGAACGCGCGAAGATCGGCAAGCCCGGAGAAACCTTCGTCGCCCGCATTTTAGCGATGCCGGGCGACAGAATCTCGGTGCGGCGCGGTCAGTACGTGGTGAACGGCGAGGCGACGACCTACCGCGCCGCTCCGGTCATCGCCCAGACAGCGGCCAAAGTGCCGCGTTCGCCCGAGACGGTGACGGTTCCTGACGAGCGTTATTTTGTGGTGCAAGACGGCCCCTCCGGCGTAGACAGTCAAAGCCTGGGCTGGCTGCAGGCCGGTGATGCGATCGGCACTCGGCTGTTTCATTTCGGCCGGCAGGGGATTCTGCGGCCGGTGAAGTAGCCGGTTAAAGCGGCGGCATCACGTCGGCGCCGGGCGTGACTTGCTTGATGTTCGGCGTCACGTCGGCCTCGACATTGCCAAACGCCCAGGCCAGGCCGCCCAACAACACCGTTTGGAAATCGCGATTGTCCCACACGTCTTCGCGATGACCCATTGAGGTGTAAAACACGCGGCCTTTGCCATGTTGGCGCGCCCAGGTGCTCGGAAACGGCGGCCGCTGATAGTCGGCGTCCTTCATGCCCTGCGTGTCGAGCACCAGCAGTACGTGTAGATTATCGGCGAAATTTTTCAGCGAGTACCATTCCTCGGTCTTGATGACCAACTCATCGCCCAAGCCGCCGAGGCCCGGAAACTTGTGATCGACCACGGCCAGGCGGCCCTGCTGCTGCCCGCCGTGTTTGATGAACTCGCCGCCCAGCATGGCGATGTAGGGGTCGCGCTTTTCGAGCGGTTGGTGTTCTTTTTGGGGGCCGGAATGAAAGGTGTCGGCGCCGCAATGCGAAGCCAAAAAACCTTTGCCGCCATGAACCGCGTCGAGC
The DNA here is from genome assembly GCA_036379555.1 of Pirellulales bacterium. GTDB lineage: Bacteria > Planctomycetota > Planctomycetia > Pirellulales > JAICIG01 > DASSFG01. Next base: position 1,183 of record DASVGM010000633.1, read on the forward strand.
AATCGCTGCTTGCCTTCCTTTGACATCGGCGGCGAGCCGTCCACGCTCTTCTCCTGAGTCAAATCGCCGGTGGTGTAAAACAGAAAGGCATCGTACTGATCGAGATCGCTGTCAAACACTCGGCCGTCTTTGGTGGCCACCACGTCGAAATCGTGCTGCTTGCCCAACTCGGTGACGACGCGCTCGTTGTAGCCCAGTTCGTCGCCCGTGCGTTTGCAGGCCGAATGTTGAAACCCCTGGCTGCGCGTGAACATCAGCAACTTGCGGCGTTTGCCAGCGGCAGCCGCGGCCCAACCGCGCGGAAACGGCGAAAGGCTCAAGGCGGCGCCAGCGGCGAGCAATAGATCACGGCGTTTCATGACGATTTTCTCCGAGAACGGGCGAGTTTTGACAGCAGCCATCCAGAATAACCACCGCGAAGCGTTTGGCAACCCGCCGCGGCCGGCCGGCCGTTGTCGCCTGCAATTGAGCGATGGTGCAACTTCGGCCGCTCTCTGATAGACTGGACAAGACGCTTAGGCCCCACGAAACGCCGCGTCTTTTGCATCCACTCCACCCCGCCCGATACTGATGAAGAATTTCGCACTCTCCTTGGTGTTTGTCGCACTCACCGCGCTCTCCTGGGGCGTCTACGGCCCCATCTTGAGCACCGGCGCCAAGGCGATGCAGTCGCCCGGCACGGACGCCCACGCCATCTGGCGGCCCTTCATTGGTGTCGGCCTGGCCTATTTTGTGGTCGCGATCATCGTTCCCAGCATTCTGCTGAAGCTTCGGCCCGAACGCGGTGGCTGGACCACCGGCGGTACGCTTTGGAGCTTGATTTCAGGCGCCGCCGGAGCGTTGGGAGCGTTGGGCATCTTACTGGCGTTCCATAATCACGGCAAAGCGATCTACGTGATGCCGCTGGTCTTTGGGTGCGCCCCGGTGGTGAATACCTTCTACACGATGGCGACGCACAAAGATCACGCGCGTCCGGGGCCAATGTTCATCGCCGGGCTGATCATCGTCGCCGCCGGCGCGGTGAGTGTCTTGTGCTTCAAGCCCAAGCCAACGGCACCCGCCCCGACAGCGCACGCGGCTCCGGCGGCAAAGACATCAACGGCCGCCGCCGCGGAAGCCTCCGTGACGCAGACGGGCATTGTCACGCTTTGCGTGGCGATGACGGCCGCCTGTTGGGGCGTTTATGGTCCGCTGTTGCATAAAGGCCAGATGTTGATGCACGGCAGCCGCTTGCGCCCGCTGATCTGCGTCGGCGTCTCCTACTTTGTGATTGCCGTCCTACTCTCGACGTGCCTCTTGCTGGTCAATCCCGAAGCGAGTAGTTTCACCCCCAAAGGCACGATCTGGAGTCTCGGCGGCGGCGCGGTCGGCGCGTTGGGCGCGCTGGGGGTGATTATGGCCTTTAATTTCGGCGGCAAACCGATCTATGTCATGCCGCTGATTTTCGGTTGCGCGCCGGTCATTAACACGTTGATCGGCATTCGCTTGCAGGGGGCCACGGGCATGAGTGCGCCCTTCTACGCGGGGTTGATTTTGGTTGTCGTGGGCGCGGTGGTTGTGCTGGTGTTCGCTCCGCGGCACGGCGCCAAACCCGAGACGGCCGCGGCGCCGCACGGCGCGGCCGCCGGGCAGCCCGTCGGCACCTAGAGGTAAACTAAAAGCCGCAAGTGTGGCGTTAATCTTGTTTTTTGGGGTAGAGATCCAAACGCCGAGGGGCCGTAGGGTGGGCATTGCCTAGGCTGCTATAAAGTCGCCTTTGCCTGGGTGCCGATTTTTATCCTATTTCGTTTCCGCTGCCCGGCGACAGCGCGGGGCCGCGGAAAGGCCTTGCGCCGAAGGGATTGCAGCCAACCAAATTTCTCTTCCAATTGCTCACGACTCACGGGTAGGTCGGGCGGAAGATGCTCGAACAGCTTCAGCATGTCGCCGCCCCAACGGACCACTTCCGCCAAGTTCATGTAGCGCGCCTTGAGTTTCAACGTCG
>DASVGM010000634.1:0-2702 GCA_036379555.1 Pirellulales bacterium
GTCGTCGAGCACGACGAAGACACCATGCGCGCCGCCGACCATATCATCGACTTCGGCCCCGGCCCCGGCGTGCGCGGCGGCGAGGTGGTGGCCGCCGGTTCGGTGCAGAAGATTTGCGGCGAAAAACGCAGCCTCACCGGACAATACCTGGCCGGTGAAATGCGCATCGACGTGCCGCCGCACCGTCGCCCGACCAATGAAAAATGGCTCAAGGTCATCGGCGCCGCGCAGAACAATCTCAAATGCGTCGACGCCGAAATTCCGCTGGGCACGTTTGTCTGCGTGACCGGCGTGAGCGGATCGGGCAAAAGCTCGCTGGTCAACGGCATTCTGGTTCAAGCTCTGCACCGCGACTTGAACAGGGGCGACGGCACGCCGGGCGAGCACGAACGCATCGAAGGCATGGAGCATCTCGACAAACTGATCGCCATCGATCAATCGCCCATCGGCCGCACGCCGCGATCGAATCCGGCCACTTACATCAAGGTGTTTGACGATATTCGCAAGCTCTACACTCAACTCACCGAGTCAAAAGCACGCGGCTACCAGGAAGGCCGCTTCAGTTTCAACGTCGACGGCGGTCGCTGCGAAGCCTGCGAAGGAAACGGCTCGAACCGCTTGGAGATGGACTTTCTGGCCGACGTGTGGGTGACATGCCCGGTGTGCGAAGGGCATCGTTTCAACCGCGAGACCTTGCAGGTGAAGTTCAAAGGCAAGTCGATCGCCGAGGTGTTGGAAATGGACGTGCAGCAAGCGCTCGACCATTTTGAAAACATTCCCAAAGTGCGGCACAAGCTGCAAACGCTGCACGACGTGGGGCTGGATTACTTGAAGCTCGGCCAGCCCTCGCCGACGCTCTCCGGCGGTGAAGCGCAGCGCATCAAGCTGGCCCGTGAGTTGGTGAAAAAAAGTACCGGCAAGACGCTCTATCTCTTGGACGAGCCGACCACCGGGCTGCACTTCGCCGACATTCACATGTTGCTCAAAGTGCTGCACGACTTTGTCGAGGCCGGCAACACGGTGCTCGTGGTCGAGCACAATCTCGACGTGATCAAAACGGCCGATTGGCTGATCGACCTTGGTCCCGAAGGCGGCGCGGGAGGCGGAAGGATCATTGCCGCCGGCGCGCCGGAGAGCGTGATGGAGACGGCGGAGTCGCATACAGGCCGGGCGTTGAAGCGGCATCTTCAAGCTGGCGAAGGAGACAAGGGGACAAGGAGACAAGGAGACAAGGAGAAGGGTGGAGATCAAAAGTCTCCTTGTCCCCTTGTCCCCTTGTCGCCTTGTCATGATTCCCCGCCGGATGGCACGGCGACACCAAACGGCGCCAATCACCAGTACAGTTCCAAAATCAAAGTCATCGGCGCGCGGCAGCATAACTTGAAGTCGGTGGATGTTGAGATTCCGCGCGATCAAATCACTGTCTGCTGTGGGCAAAGCGGTTCGGGCAAAAGCTCCCTGGCCATGGACACCATCTACGCCGAAGGCCAAAGGCGATATGTTGAAAGCCTGAGCTCTTACGCCCGGCAGTTTGTCGGGCAAATGCAGAAGCCGCAGCTTGAGCATATCGAGGGCCTGTCGCCGGCCATCGCCATCGAACAAAAGCACTTGGGTCACACGCCGCGCTCGACCGTCGGCACGGTGACGGAGATTTACGACTATTTGCGCATTTTGTTCGCGCGGCTGGGCAAAGCCTATTGCCCCGATTGCGACGTGCCCATCGGCACGCAATCGGCCGACGAAGTGATTGACAAGATCATGGCGCATGAAGAAGGGACGAAGCTTTTTCTGATGGCGCCCTTGGAAATCCAGACGGGCGAAAACTACGAAACGCTCTGGCAAGAAATCCGCGAAAAGGGCTATCCGCGCATGCGCGTCGATCGCGTGAGTTACTCCGTTGACGAACCGCCCAAGATCGACCGCCGCCGCAAACACCTGGTTGAAGTCGTTCTCGATCGCGCGGTCGTGCGCAAGAACAATCGTTCGCGCATCGCCGACAGCGTCGAAAGCGCCCTGAGCCTCGGCCGCGGCGTGCTGCACGTCGCTTACCCGGCCGACGACGTGCCTGAAGAAAACTGGCGCACGGAAGTGCATAGCCAGCACCGCGTGTGCGACAAGTGCGGGCGAAGTTTCGAGCCGTTCACGCCGCATCATTTTTCGTTCAACAGTTCGCTTGGCTGGTGTTCGTCGTGCGAGGGGTTGGGCACGCAGACCGGCGCCAACACCGCCGCGCTGCTGCGAGATCCCAAGCTGAGCCTGGCCGAGGGGGCCGTGGCGGTCTGGCCGGAGCCTAAGAATCCGTACTTTCGCCCGTTGTTGGAAGCGTTTGCCGCCCACACCGGCGTGCCCATCGACGTCCCTTTCGAGCAGCTCAATGCCCGTCATCGCCGCGTGGTGTTGCACGGCACCGGCGACGATTGGATCGCCGTCTATTCGGATGGCAAAAAAAACCGCCAGCTTGTCTATCGCTTTCAATACAAAGGCGTTTACCCGGCGTTGGAAGAAGCCTCGCGCTTGTCGCCGGCTTTCCGCAGCCGGCTCGATCATCTGGTCGATCAAGTGGAATGCTCGACGTGCGGCGGCAGCCGCCTGCGCGACGACGCCGCGGCCGTGCGTTTCCGCGGCCAGACGATGGACGAAGTTTGCCGCACGCCGCTGGGCAAGTTGCTGGAACAAACCGCCGGCCTCAAGCTCACCGGTTC
>DASVGM010000635.1:0-13776 GCA_036379555.1 Pirellulales bacterium
CCGCCGATGGCGACGAACAGCTTCTCCACCGCGACTGACGACAGCCCCACGATCTAATGGTACAATGCCGACGATGCCTTTTCCATTTGATGCCACGCTCAAGGAGATTCTCTCGCTTCATCCGGAAGATTGCGCCGCGGCGTTCGGCCTGCCGCGCGGTGTGCCGGCGCAGACGCTCAACGTCGATCTTTCGACCATTTCGGCGGCTACCGACGTGGCCTTCGCTTTTGGATCTCCATTTCAGGAAGTGGTCGATCTGAACTTTCAATCGGGGCCCGATCCGAGCGTGCCCGCCCGATTGCATCTCTACAACGCAGCCTTTTATCTGCGCTTCCAGGCGCCGGTGCGGTCGGTGCTCATTCTGTTGCGGCCGAAAGCCGATGGCGACCAATTGACCGGGCGACTGGCTTACGCCAGCGGCGGCAAGCGAGTAGAATTTGAATATGATATTGTTCGCATGTGGCAGCAGGCCGTCGACCCGTTCCTGCACGGCGGTTTGGGGCTGTTGCCGCTGGCAACGCTCTGCCACATGCCACAAGACACGCCGCTGGCCGAAGCCTTACGCAAGGTCGTACATGAAATTGATAGGCGGTTGATCGAGGAATGCGAGCGTCCGCACGCAGTGCAGTTGATGACGGCGGCGTTCATCCTCACCGGTTTACGGGTCAAGAAAGAGGACTTGGCCAGCATTTATGAAGGAGTTCGAGTCATGCATGAATCAACGGCATACGACATGGCGGTGGAGGAGGGCTGTGTCAAGACCAGCCACCGCGTTCTTTTGAATCTAGGGCGAAAACTCTTTGGCCCCCCAAAGCCATCGGTCGAAGCGACGGTTACTTCGATTCAGGATGTGGAACGGCTAGAACGCATGACGGAGGCCATTCTAACGGTTAAGTCGTGGGATGAGCTCCTTTCGACTCCTTGATGATGGGATCTCGATGAGCATTGACCAGCAAAAAAAAACGGCTGACGCCTTGAGACGTCCCCGCTTTACTTATCTATAGCCAACTACAGAAGCCGACCCGAATTCTTAGCTTGGACAAAGTACTAGGTTCGTTTTACAAAGATGCCGCTACGACTTTTACGAATGGGCCTCAGCCCTGAATACGCCGAGCCGCGGATGTTCCGCCGCCACGATCGCTTGCGGCCGGAGTATGACGCCGTGATCATCGGCGCCGGCGGACATGGACTGGCGGTCGCTTATCACCTGGCGCGAGATTACGGCATCACGCGCGTGGCCGTGCTCGACAAAGGCTATCTCGGCGGCGGAAACACCGGGCGCAACACCGCCATCGTGCGGGCCAACTATCTCACGCCCGAAGGCGTGCGGTTCTATCAGGAAAGCGTGCGGCTGTTTAGCGAACTTTCGCAAGAGCTTGATTTCAACCTGTTCTATTCCCAGCGCGGACATTTCACGCTGGCCCACACCGAGGCGACGCTGCGCACCATGCGCTGGCGGGCGGAAGTCAACCGTCACCTGGGCGTGGACAGCAGCGTCATCGGCCCGGAAGAAATCAAACGCATTTGCCCCTACATCGACCTGGAATGCGGGCACGCTCCGATCGTCGGCGCCTTGTGGCATCCGCCGGGCGCCATTGTGCGGCACGACGCGGTGGCCTGGGCTTATGCCCGTGAGGCCGATCGCCGCGGCGTCGAAATCCATCAGCAGACGGCCGTGACCGGCATTGACGTGCGCGGCGATCGCGTCGCCGGCGTTCAGACCAGCCGCGGTTACATTCGCACGGGCCGCGTACTCTCGGCGGTGGCGGGTTACACGCCGCGCATCACGCAAATGGTGGGGCTGCGCACGCCGCTGGTGATTCAACCATTGCAGGCTTGCGTGACCGAGCCGCTCAAGCCGTGGCTCGATCAAATCGTCGTCTCCGCCAACCTGCACCTGTACGTGAGCCAGTCGTCGCGCGGCGAGTTGGTAATGGGCGCCTCGCTCGATCCTTATGAACTGCACAGCGAACGCTCGACGCTCGATTTCGTCGAAGGGCTGGCGGGACACCTGCTCGATTTGTTTCCGTTTTTGTCAGAGATCAAGGTCAATCGCCAATGGGCCGGCATGTCTGACATGACGCCCGACTTCTCGCCCATCATGGGCAGAACGCCCGTCCGCGGTTTTTATCTCGACAGCGGCTGGGGCACCTGGGGCTTTAAGGCCACGCCGGTTTGCGGAACCACGATGGCCTATACGCTGGCGCACGACGAAGAGCATGAGTTGATTCGGCCATTTCGCCTCTCGCGGTTCGCCAACTTCGAGCTGGTCGGCGAGAAAGGCGCCGCTTCCGTCGGACATTAGCGGCGCTTCGATGCGTGATTCCGGGGCGCGGCATCGTGGAGGATGAGCTTCCTAGCCCGTCACCAAACGACTGGACGGGCTAGGAAGCCCATCCTCCTTTTCTCAACAGCACCCAAGGCTGTTTAGGTGCTAAACGGATCGTCGTCGTCGGCTTTCTTTTCGCCTTCCGCCTTCTTATCATCGGCGGGCTTCTCGCCGGCGTCTTCGTCTTTCATCTCCTCAGGGTCGGCAGCCTCGGCTTCTTTGTCAGCGGGCATCTCTTCGGCCGGCTTCTTCTCATCGTCGCCGGCGTTGTCGCCAAAGGGGTCGTCAGCGGCCGGTTCTTTGGCCGGCTTGTCGTCACCGGCCGCATCGTCGCCTTCTTTTTCAGCCGGCATGTCATCAGCCGGTTTTTCAGCGGCGGGCTTCTTTTCGTCGTCGCCGGCGTCGGCGCCAAAGGGATCATCAGCCGGTTTTTCAGCCGGTTTTTCAGCGGCGGGCATTTCTTCCGCCGGCGCGTCATCAGCCGGCATTTCGTCAGCCGGCATCTCGTCAGCCGGCAGTTCATCGGCGGGCTTTTTGACCGGCGGGGCGGGCCTCTTGGGCGCCGGCAATTGCTCCGCGTTGTCGGGCAGCGCCAAAACATTCGGTTCATTCTTGCGAATGCGATGATAGCGCTCATACCAGCCGCGTTCGCGGGATCGATAGGCCACCAACCGCGCGTTGGCCCTGGCCCGCTCGATTTGCTGGCGCGCCGAGCCTTGAATGCGCTCCAGCGACTTGCTGACCGGGTAGAAGCGGTCGCTGTCCGACATCTCCAGCGCGGCCGCCTTGTTGAAATCGGCCCGCGCTTCTTGCGGCCGACCGAGCCGCAAATAGGCCAAACCACGGTAGTAGTAAACCCGCGGATCGCGCGAACCGCTGCGGGCGGCCATCGTCAGATTATTGTAGGCCCGGCGGTAATTGCCCGAGTTAAAGGCATGCACCGCGCCGCCATAAAGTTCATTGAGAACCTCGTTTTGGCATAGCGCCGGCGGCGCCGGCAGAAAGATCATTGCTAAGGCGGCCGCCCCTGCCAAAACCGATTTGCTAAGAATAACCGGCAAAAAACCACGCATCGCTGAAGGCTCCCGTGACGGAGTCAAAGAAGATCGAACACTATATCTGAACTTTAGATGCTAATTCCCGCCGCCGGCAATTTCAAGCCATTGCCGGCACGCCGGACGCAATTTTCTTCGTCAGGCCCGCGAATGCCCCCTTTCAGCCGGATTATTGACACACCGGCCCCACAAAACGGCAGCCAATGCGATACAACGGCGCGGGGCCGTCATCCAGCGCACAGCGGCTGACAATTTGCGCCGACAGGTAGGTGTGCCGCGGCGCCACGCCCAGGGCCACCACAACCGCCGCGAAGTCGGGCAATTGTGAGCACAAAAACGAAAAACCGGTCGCGGAGATGTCCTGGCATTCCACTTCGCGAAAACTCGCTTTGCCGGGCAGCATGCCGCCCTGATACGGGGCCACTTGCTGGCGAAATTGAAACGACCGCCGCGGTGATTCGCGGCCGTTCTTGAAGCCATCCCGCTGAACCGTTTCCCGGCACGCGATGTTGCCGTCGTCGTGGGCGGCCGCGGGCACGCTGACCGTCGCTTCGACCTCCGGCGGTTCCGCCGGCGACGCGGCGACCGCCGCTTTCGGCCCCTCAACGGACAGCGTTTCCGGAAGGCTCGCCTGGTAATCGGCCAGCCGGCGTCGCCGCTGTTTGCGCAGCCAAAGCCCCAGAGCGACGCCGATCGCGACTTGCAAGGCGGATACCCCGATGGCGGTGATGATGACAAGCATGGCCGTATAACAAGCAATAGGCCAGAAAATGGCCCACGGCAAGCGGTTTTACTGATCCCTGCGCAAAGAAGGTGGACTATACCTTGGCTTTTTCGTGGAATTGATGGGTGGTTCCCCTCTGCGATCCGCCACCGCCGGGCTTGCCCCGGTGGAAGCGCTGACTGTCTGGCTAGAACAAACGCTCCGACAGATTCTATCCGTTTTCGCGTTGCATCCGCCGCCAAAGGCGGCGGATGCAACGCGAAAACGGGGCGAGTTCGGCGCCGTCCAGCTAGCCAGTCAGTCATCGCTCGACGGGGGCAAGCCCCGATCGTGGCGAGGCCGCTGGAACGCCAAAAATCAACCTTCTTTGCGCAGGGATCTGTAACCCGCATTTCGCACCGGCCCGTAGCCGACTTCGTGAGAAGTCGGGCCGTGGCGTCGGTTTACGGCCAGAATTCGTACGAATTCCGCTACGCACACCGTCGCGCACCCGCGGGCGAACTACAAAAACCGTGGGGCCGGCACCGGCAAAATGCGCGGTTCGGTCAACGGCGCTTCATCAACAGGGCGGTCGCGAATGGTCAACACCGGCGCGCGCGCATGCCGCAACACATACTCGGCCACGCTCCCCACCAGAAGATGCGCCAACGCGCCGCGGCCGTGACTGCCCATCACAATCAGATCACACTCGCGCTGCTGCGCCAGCCAGCAAATCACCTCGCCGGCGGAACCGGCGTGCAATACCCGCGTCACACGAACGTCGGGCGAAACCGGCACCGCGTCAAACCGCTCGCGCAACGACGGATCGGCCGGGTGTTCTTGCCCCACCAGGTTCAAGGTTTCCGGGACGTTGAAAACGTGCAACAGCACCAACTCCGCCGACAGCTCCTTGGCCAAGATTTCGGCGTAGGCAAAAGCGCGGCCCGCGGCGTGCGAGAAGTCAATCGGGCAAAGAATCCGTTTAATAAGCGAGGTTGGCGGCATGGCGCGTGCATCTCTTTCCGTCGTGAGTTCAAAGCAAAAATGGCCACGACGAGCCGCCCGCGGCGCGTCCGTGGCAACCCGCCGATTTCGGCGGCTACAACCTCATTATATCAACCGCGTGCTTGGCGGGCACGAACCTTGCCGCCTCACGAAGTCGGCTGCGGGACGCTGAGGCATTCGACCGACAGCAACCGGTCCATCGGTTCGGCCAGTTCGCGGAAACGCTCGTAGGGCATGGCCACGGTGTCCCAGCGCGGCGAGATTTGCTTGGCGTAAAAAGCGTACTGCGCCAGCCGGATGCCGACAAAGGCGTAGAGCGAGTCGCGAAACTCGAAGAGTTGCTCGCGCGGCAACGGCGCGCGGTCGCCGAGCACGGCATAGGCGAAGACAAACACGGCCTGAAAGCGTTCGCCGAACAGTCGCTCCCAGTGCGCCATGCTCACCAGGTCGTCGCGCGTCGACCAATTCTTCCAATATTGTTTACGCGCGCCCGAAGGAAACCGCCGCCCTTTGACATCGACCAGCCAGGTATTGCCGCCGGCCGACGAGACAATGAAATCGAGGCTTTTGATCGACTCATCGGCCAGCAAGCTGCGCCGAGTCTCATCGACCGCCACGTAGGGAATTTGCCTGGCCCGCAAGTAGGCTTCAAAAGCGGCTTCGTAATGGTTGTCGCGATTGGCCATTCCTACTCCGGCAGCGGCTTGCCTTTCGTCTCCGGCGCGAATGGCAGCACGAGCAAACCGACCAAAAACACCAGACACATCGTCATGCCGGCGTAGCGCACCGGGTCTTGAAAGTGCAGCACATCGGAGAACAAATGGTTCAGCCCGATCTTGGCCAGCGGCCCGCCGGCCGCGATAAACCGGCCGACATTGTAGCAGAACGAGGTGCCCGTGCTGCGCAGGTGGGTGGGAAAAAGTTCTGGGAAGTAAATCGCGTAGCCGCCAAAGAGCGAAAGCTGACAAAAACCCATGATCGGCACGAGCACGAAAATCTGCCACTGGTGCTGGAGCGTGTAGAAGACGTAAACCGTGCTGCAAAAGGCCGCGATCAGCGCGATGGCGAACGTCGGCTTGCGCCCGATTCGCTGCGAAACGGCGCCAAACGTGAACATGCCCAAGAACGCGCCGACGTTGATGGCGATCGACGTGTAGCTTTGGTTCTTGGTCAGCGTCCACTTGATTTCCTTGTCGACCGATTGCTTCAAGTCGACAAGATCGGTCGGCAGGTTGTCGGCCGACTGGCCCGCGCGCCAAAAGGCATGAATGCGTTCCAGTTGGCCGGCCCGCTCGCTATTGCCGGCCTGCTTCGCCGCCTCAATCTCGCGCTGATAGGCCGCATCGGTGAGCGGTTTCGTCTGCACCTGCCGGATCAGATCGGGCGTGTAAAAACCGACCGCCCACAGGCCGATCACGCCGGAGCAGGCCAGCGTCAGTCCCAGCAGCGCGTGCTTGCGCCAGGTCGGATGGGAGAACAACTCGCGATAAGAGCCAAGTTGCTTCGCGGCGCCCTCCTCGTGCGACACCCGTTGCCAACGCTCCGGCTCTTTCAGGCGGCGGCGAATGACCAGCGCCAGAAGCGCCGGCAACGCGCCGACGAGAAACATCACCCGCCAGGGGCTTTGGACCAGCCCCTCACCCTCGGCCAAACCCAACCCCAGGTTCACCAGCGCCGCGCTGACGTTGCCAAACGCCGAAATGGCCTGCAACAGCGCGAGCATATAGGGCCGGGCCTGCGCCGGCATGACTTCGGCGACCAAGGCCACCCCCACGGCAAACTCGCCGCCGACGCCCAGGCCGGTCAGAAAACGATAAAAAGCGAAGTCGTAAACCGATTGCGACAGCGCGCTTAAACCCGTGCAGGCGGAGTACATCAGGATGGTGATCAGCATCGTTTTGGCGCGGCCGATGCGATCGCCCAGCATGCCGAAGATCAACCCGCCGGTGGCCCAACCGGCGATGAAGACGCTCGTGGCCACGTCGGCCCAGTCGTTGCGCAACTTGGCCAGATCCTCTCGGGAGAGTTGCGCCGGCGCGACCAACTCTGCCATCGCTTGCGGCCGGGCCAAAATGAAGAGTTGCTGATCGAGGCAATCGAAAAGCCAGCCCAGCGCGGCGACGACAAAAACAAACCAGTGGTAGCCGGTCAGTGTACGATACCAAGGGCGGTGGTCAGCGACGGTCGACATCGAGGGTTCCTGAGGCGGAAGATTAAGCGGGCCGATGTGTGGAAATTGAACACACCCGAAGCGGTGAGTCAAGCGCTGACACGCTGGCCATTTCGAGGGAAGCGGGGCTATGCTAAAATCCCCCTAAGTGGGTGCTTGCGAACGGGCATGCCGCCAGCGCCAGTTTTGATGTGGCGCGACAGGCCAGGCCGGCGCAGGCTCAAAAGGCGAAATACTGACAATGTTACGCGCCGCCGGCGCGCGGTGGGAGAAAACCGTGACTGAAGAAGATATCGAACGCTTGCGCGCCGCCGAGGCGCGTTTTCGCCGCGTCATGCAATCGAACATGATCGGCATCTTTTTCTACGAGGCATCGGGCGCCATCACCGAAGCCAACGACGCGTTTCTGCGGATGATCGGTTACACGCGCGAAGACGTGCAGGCGACGAGGCTGAATTGGACGACCATCACGGCCGCTGAATACGCGCCAGCGGTTCGCGACGCGCTCGAGCAGCTTCGCCAAACTGGAACGTGCGAACCGTTTGAAAAGGAATACATCCGCAAAGACGGCACGCGCCTGCCGGTGCTGTTTGGCGGCGCGGCGCTCGACGACGACTGCCGCAGCGGCGTGGCCTTCGCGTTTGATATTACCCAGCGGTGGGAGGCGCGGCGGCAGTTGGCCGCCAGCGAAAGGCGTTTTCGCGCCTTCATGGACAACAGCCCCGCGGTGGCGTTCATCAAAGACGCGCAAGGGCGGCGGATTTACTTCAACCGGCATTACCGGCAGACGTTTCAGGATGGCGCGCAAGAACTGTTCGGAAAAACCGACTACGAGCTTTTTCCACCTGATGTCGCCGCCAAGCTCGGTGTGGCCGACCGGCAAGTTCTGGAGAGCCGCCAGGCCGTGCGTGTGGTGGAAGACGTGCCCACGCCCGACGGCGTGCCGCATCATTGGCTGGTCATCAAGTTTCCCATCGAAGAAACGCCGGGCGAATTCCTGATCGGCGCGGTCGCCGTCGATATCAGCGAACAGCAGCGGGCGGAGGCCGCGCTGCGGCAGGCGCGCGACGAACTCGAAGTGCATGTCGCGCAGCGCACCGCCAGCCTGCTGGCCGTCAACGGCCGGTTGCAAGCGGAGATCGCTCAGCGCCAGCAGGTCGAGGCCGCTTTGCGGCGCGATCACGAGTTTCTCGAACACCTGCTGTCGCTAAGTGAAAACGACCGCAAGCTCGTGGCCTACGAGATTCACGACGGGCTGGTGCAATACGTCACGGCCTCGTTGATGCACCTCGATTCGCTGGTGCGGTTGTTGCCGCCGGAAGTTCCCCGCGAGAACATCGACGTCTCGCGGTCGCTCTTGCGGCAAGCGATGACCGAGGCGCGCCGCTTGATCAGCGGCTTGCGGCCGCTCATTTTGGATGAGTCGGGTGTTGTGGCCGCGATTGACTACCTCGTGCGCGAGCAGCCCGACGATTTCCAAATCACGTTTCAGCACGACGTGCGATCCGAGCGCTTCCCGCCCTTGCTGGAAAGCGCCGTGTTTCGCATTTGCCAGGAGGCGCTCACCAACATACGCAAGCACAGCCGGGCAACCCAGGTTGCCATCAACCTGGTGGAAGAAAACGAAACGATTCGGCTCGACATTCGCGACAACGGCCAGGGCTTTGATAGTGGTGTCGTTACGAGCCAGACCTTTGGCCTGCAAGGCATTCGCGAACGTACCCGGCTGTTGGGAGGCCAAGCCCAGATCGAAAGCGCGCCCGCGGCGGGCACACACATCAGCGTGGTGCTGCCCAAGGTATGATCGAGGCTCGAATGGCGTCAGCGTCCACGGCCGCGGCGAGCCGGTTTCCGTCGCGAGGCGTTGGGGGCCGCCAAAGGCAGCCAGCGGTCGACAAGTTCCGCCAATTTGCCATCCATCCAGCGTGAAAATGGCTCGTAAACCTCGTCGGCGGCGGTGGGCAAGCCGAAGCGCGCGTCATGGTTGGTTAAAAGCTGCAGGCCGGACTTGCTTTTCGTGGATTGATGGGTCATGCGATGTATTCTCCTGGAAGCCATCCCGACCGCGTCATTTTTGGCAGGGTCCGAATGTTTGACTTCTTTAAGTGCTATTGGCGTGCCAGACGGCGTATGTTGCTTTGACAACGCATTTTCAAGGAGGTTCGCGCGGCGAAACCGATTGGCAGATAAGGCTTTCGTGCGGTTCCGCGCGCCGCACGCCCGCTTTGAGACACGCTGCCAAAATCAAACATCGTGACGCATTTTGAGGCGCGAACGTATCAAATTGATGCCTGGCGAACGGCCTTGCCCTGCGGGACCGTTCTCGCTATTCTCCGCGACCATTTCCAAATGATTGGTGTTGTGCGCGCGGCGTGTGATCGCCGCCGGCAGCCCCACAGGCGGCAGGATGCCGTCTGCAACGCGGTTAGCGAAGGAGTCGAACGGGCATGCAATCATCGGCCGTGATAGCGTTGCGCACGATGACTATGATCGTGTGCCTGGTGGCGGTGCCGTTGGCGGCCGTCCTGGGCACCAGTTGGCCCAAGGTTGTCAAGTCCGCCTTCGGGCACGGTGAGACGCGGCAGACAGAGCCGGAACCGGCGACTGAGCACGTCGCCGCTGCGCATCCCGAAGAGGGCGACTTGCCCGCCGCCCAACCTCCCCCGCACGAGATGGCTCCCCTTGTCGCGGCCGACGGCGCGTCGCCCGACAGCCTCGATCAGGCGGCGCTGCCGCGCGTGCGCATTACCGGCGTGCGGCCAGTGGACGAAGTTGCGTCAGAAACTCTCCAAAATGCCGCCGCGCCGCCACTTGAAACGGCCCCTCTTTGGAATCCGTCGCCGCGCACCGCCAACACTTCGCGAGGCGGCGCGACAACCACGCGTTTTGTGCCCGCCGACCCGCCCCAGGACATCGATCGGCCGCAGCCCAAGCCGGCCGAGCCGCTCCCTTCGTTTGGCGTTCGGCAACGACCCAATCGCCGGAATGATTCATTGCGCAAGACCGTTTACTCTCTGCCCGACGAAGAGGACTTGCCGCTCGACGATGCGAATCAGAGCGACGCGCCGTCCGATGAAGAGCGGCTCGCGCCGGTTGAACGAGTGTCGAACGACGGTGTGTTGGCCGCAGGCGAGCAGCGGTTGCGGGCGATGGGCGTCAAGTATTATCGCCTGGAACCGTGGGGCGGCGACGGCGCCATGTTCCGCTGCTCATGCAACGTGCCGTTCAGCCCCAGCGGCCGGGCCACGCGCCATTTCGACGCCATGGAAAGCTCGCCCTCGCGGGCGCTCGAAGCGGTCATTCAGCAGGTGGAGGCCTGGCGCGCCGGCAGGGCGCGCGTGGGGCGAGCTACCGCACCCCGACAGTGAAACCTCGGCGAATCGCGGCAAGAAAAAAGTTACTCCAACTCCTGACAGCAAGGGCATATCTGCGGCACCAGCACGGTCAGCGTGGCGGAATATTTCGTACCTTCAAAGCCTTTGCCGCCGGCCGTGCGATCGATGTGGTGCGCGACAACCAGGTAGTAATTGCCCTCCAGCGGCTTGAACGCGGCCAAGCCGTCGGCGCCGGTGGTGCGTTCGTACTTGGCGTCGAATCCTTCGCTGAGCGTGTGGCCGCGCGGAATGAACGACACCCGCGCGCCGGACAGCGGTTTACCCTGAAATAGCAGTTGCACCTCGATCGGCGTGCCGGGCCCCAGGGGCGTGACAGGATTTGTTTTGGGCACAAGCTCCAGCGCGTGCCCCAACGGCGCATCCAAGGCTGTTTCGCACGGCCGCACGCGATCGAGACTCTCGCTGACCAGGAAATACGCCTTGGCGCTCTTGATCGAACGCAGCGGGGCGTAACTCACCACTTTGTCCATCGTATGCGCCACCAGGTGCAGCCCCGCTGCGGCGGGCACGAATCGCGCCGAGAGAAAACCCTCCGACGGCGCATAGCCATTATCTACCAGACGCTCGGTCAGATCGTACTTCTGGCCGTTTGGCGCGACGACCTCCAACCGCGAGGCGGCCCGGTCGGGCTTGCCGGCCATTTTGAAATCGCGGTGGTCGTTGCCGTGATTACCCAGGAACAAATCGATAAACACCACGTCGCCCGCTCGGACGACGTTGGTATTGGTTTGCACCCAAGTATCGTGCGCGGCGGCCGAACGACACAACGCCGCCAGGCCGCACAACGCACAAAACAGGATCGCGGGGGATTTCTTCTCGAACATCGCGGATGTAACTTTCTCCGCCCAGCGGGCGGTTTTGTGAGAGGCTATCCGAAAACTCGGATTTCGCCGTGGCGGCGTATCGTGGGGCGGCTCGCCGAGCCGTCTTTCGCTTCCAGACGGGCCGGCGGCCCGCCCCACGGCGAGTTTTCGGGTAGCCTCTGAGAGGCTTTCCGAAAAACGACCTCGGCTGTGTAGGGTGGGCATTGCCCACCATGAAATCGCGGTGGGCAATGCCCACCCTACGGGTCTGCGAGTGGTTTTTGGATAGCCTCTAACCAGGACTTGGGAATCGCCGTTAGTATTTATTGACCACCTCGCCACCGGCGCGCGTGGCCAGCCATTGCCAAATAAGCAAGTCGATGCCGTCGCTGATAAAGCGCACGCTGCCGTCGCAAAGGGTTAGGTTCACGCCGGTGTTGTGCGCGCTCCGCGCGGCCTTGAGGCCGTAATTGTTGTACGTGTCCAGGCAATCAAACGACGACGAATTGGGCGGCAAGAAATGGTTGTACGCAGTCGAGAGATAGCCGCCGTTGATCCAGCGATCGCCGCGTTGCCCGGTGTAGGTCGTGGCCGCGGCGCAGGTGGCCGAGTCGAGCGTGCTGCTGCCGCCGCTCAGCTCAATCGCCAGTTTTCTGGGGGCGCTGGCCGGCATGGGCACGGGCGGCGGAGACAAGGTGGGCGCGCCATTGCCATACAGCGATTCGCTGAAAGCGGCCGTCACGCTGGTGCCGTCGACGATGTCAGCAATGCGAATCGGCCGCAGGCCCGCGGCGCTGGCCAGCACAAACACGCCGTTGGCCGTTGTATAGTCGCCGTTAAAGATGCCGCCGGCGCCGAGGCCGGTGCCCGTGCAGGTGACATAGTTGGTGCCGCCGAAAACAACGCCCGGCGTGGCCCCCGCGCCGCCCGACACTTGCCCCACGTCGCTTGGGCAATTGAACACCGGCACCGCCACCTGGGCGGCCGCGGCGTTATAACCCTTGTACGTCGTGGTCGCGCCCATCAAGCCCGTGAAGTCGATCATTTGAAACAGCGGTTGCTGCTCGCAATACGGCAGCAGTTGCGAATGCGCCGAGAAGGCCATGGGATAGGTGTTGCGCGCGGGGGGGAAATGGAGCATCGCATCGTGATAGTGTTGCATGGCGATGCCAAGCTGTTTCAGATTGCTGGTGCATTGCAGCCGTCGTGCCGACTCGCGTGCCGCTTGCACGGCGGGCAGCAGCAGCGCCACCAGGATGCCGACAATGGCGATCACCACCAACAACTCGACCAGCGTAAAAGCCTGTCGCAGCGCGGTTTGCCGGGCCGAGTTTGTCGATCGATATTTTCGTTCTCTGTGTTTTATCATCGCGTACTTTCGTGAATCTGCAGGGGACGCGGGGCCGCCATGCCGCCCACGGCACACAGCGCGTGGGACGGCGCGCAGCGGCAGGACCGCAAGCCGTAACCGAAAACAAGCAATGCCGCGCGCGGCGTCTCGCGCACCAAGTGCGCGTACCAACGCCGAATGCCCATGAGCGCCGAACAACACGACCGCGCCGCCAGAGGATGGCCGCGCCTAGCCCGTCACCAACCGCGGTGACGGCCTAGTAAGGACATCCTCCTTTGACGGCCGCGCCTAGCATTACCCTGGCACGGTAGATGATGAAACACTTTCATACCGGGGTAATCATGTCACGGCGCGCTGCGCTGAACGCGCGGCAGGGCTACGCGCGGGGAGGCGGCGTGGGAGGAGAAAAAGAAAGAGAGCTGGTCACGGCGTTCCACGGGGCCACACGGCCCGTCATAAGCCATTCAAACTCATATCCGACCGGTTTGGGCGGGGCCAGCGCCGCGCTCAAAACCGACCATAAAAACCCAAAGCCGTTACATTGCCGATAGGCTGAAATACTTACTAAACGATCCGAGTTGACACGATCACAGGCCGGCTCTTGCGCGTTGGTGGCATCAGGGCGCCCAGTTAAGCGATTGCTCTTGGACGAGCAGCAACTGGCGATCTGTTTGTGACAGCACGAGCGCCCGGCGCCTTCAAGCGCGAGCGAATCAGCGGCCACCGTCGAAAAATCACCGCTCGGCAAATCACCGCACTGGGAGCGATCGACGAAGGGTTCGGCGTCGACACCGTGCTCGGCGGCCCAGGCCAGCTTCTCATCACTCGAAAAGCAACAGCAATGCGCTTTGCAATCGGCGGCGTCGTGGCAGCCGCAGGCACGGTCCATGCAGGGGAACGCGATCGAACGGTCTTTGGGCCTTCCCGTTGGCAACGGCACACCCACCGTGCCGACGACCAGCGCC
>DASVGM010000636.1:0-12295 GCA_036379555.1 Pirellulales bacterium
TGACCATCGGGTTTGGCAAAGGTCTCCAAGACGGCGGTCTCCAAGACGCGCGCCGACGCGGGCGAGGCCTTTGCCTCCGCGGCGATCACTTGATTCAACAAGGCTTCATGCCAGCAAATCGTTGCCGAAAGCAACGCGGACCACCATGCCAAATGCGACTGACAAACCCGAAACATCTTTATGCTCCAGCAAGAAATGTTCGTTCACGGCGCCGACGGCATTGGCCGCCGGCGCAGGAAACAACGCCTGTTCTCCGTCCAGATATAATAGCGGACGCTACGCGCTAGTTTATGTCATCAAGACACGTTATGCCAGCAAAAACAGTCCGCAAGCTACGGAATTTTCATCACCCTTCGGTTAGGGGGAATGATCTTCTGGCATAAAACTCCACCTCAAGTTCGGACCTGTTGGCCATGGCAAAAAGGTTCTCCGCGGCGGACATTGTTGCGCAACTTGTTTATTCATAAAGGGTTGTATTCGGCCGAGCGGCCGAGAATCGCTTCGCGAACGCGCAGGTTTGGCCAGCGCGAAATCGTTGCGCTGTCGCCAAGCCATGCCGATCTGCCGGTCGGTCAAATCCTGCCGCCAAGGAAGCGAACCATTGCATTGTTGAGATCCTTTTCGGAAAGGAATATGAGCGCCTAACAAAACGGAAGTCGGCCGTAACTGAAGGATGGGGTTCCTAGCGCGTCACCGTAAGAGTGCCTAACAAAACGCCTCTGTAGGGAACGCCCTCCGTGCGCAATCCTGTTCGGCACGCGATTTGAGCCTTGGCTGCGTCCCGCAAAACCGGCTCAAAACAGATAATCGCTAACATTGGCACGAAATTTGCGCCACCAAAATAATTCAATCGAATCACTGTCATTTTGGCGGAATCACACGGATGGCGCGTAAAAAACGGCCCAAGGTTGAGGAGCGAGAGTTGCAAGGTTTCAAGCATATTGAGGCCGTGGCACAATTTCTTTCTCGGCTCCACGAAGATGGTTGTGCGCGCGACAAGGCGGGGAACCGGACCTTGCACTACGATGAGTATTGCATGCAGGTACTGTTGTTCCTGTTTAATCCTATCGTGAGCTCGTTGCGAGCCATCGAGCAGGCCAGCCAACTCAAAAAAGTACAGAAAATCCTTGGCTGTCAACGCGCCTCGCTCGGCTCGCTGTCCGAGGCCACGAGTGTCTTCGATGCCGAGCGATTGCCGGAAATCATTGGCGAACTGGCCGCACAACTGAAACCATTGCACCACGATCCGCGCCTGAAAGACGTTCAACATGCGCTCACCTTGGTCGATGGATCCTTGCTGTCGGCCCTGCCTAAAATGGCGCAGGCCATGTTGCTGAAGTAGCAGACGGGCAGCGGCCTTGTCAAGTGGCGCCTGCACACGCAGTTTGAAGTGGAACGCCATCGGCAGCAGCTACGTCTGCCGTATTCGCGACAACAGCCACTTTGAAGTCACGGAGTCTAGCGCACTCACACCGGAAGATCATGAAGCGGGCATTGTCAGCGACCAAATGGTGCAATTGGGCAATCGCACTTCGACCAACTCGGCACGAATGGATCATCCCGTTCGTGTCATCTTCATCCAGACCTATTGTGCCATCATTGCCTGCTTACTGATCAGCCTTTGGACGGGTCGTAAGCCGACGCTTCGCACTTATGAGATGATCTGCTACTACTTCAGCGGATTGGCCTCGGAAGACGAACTGTTGGCCCATCTGAACAGCCTGCCAGACAATCCGACCGTGACGCCTTAAAAGAATGCACGCCGGAGTTCGTCGCCGCGATTCGTGTCGGTTCACGCTGCGCGCTCGGCGGACTACGCTTGCTCTGCCATCCATCCTCGTCGTTCCGACGAATTCGCGGGTAATTTTCGGGTCGGCTCGCGGGGCCACGGTTGCGTTTTCTTCAGGCATGGCCGGGCAAATAAATGGGATGCGAGTTCACGAAGGGCAAAGAACCTCGGTCTAGCTTGGCAGGCCGGGCAAACGAGCCAACTGCTCAGTCGGATTCGGCAATCTCCTTACCAGGTTGCTCGGCGGATCCTGAATCCACTTCGCGAGGCGCTATTGATTCGACCCACATGGAATTCACGTTCAAATCGCTGGCCCATTTATTTGCCCGGCAGATGCCTTAAAAAACGCATCGTTGCGTTCTTATCCGGCGCAAACCCATTTCTGAGGAACCCATCTCCTTCTGCGATCCCTTGAAAATGCTAATATGTCAGTTGCGTCCTGCTTGCCAATGCGAAATCAAATCGCGTGCCGAACAGGATTGCCACGGAGGGCGTTCCCTACAGACGATGCACGAAGTTAGCTTTCTGGCGGGTGGTTGTTTTTTAATAGCGACTATTCCTCGGCCCTACCCGACGTGCCCCGTGTTTCGAGTTCGCCGGCAGGTTGCTTCCAACTGATCCGGGACAAGCATCGCATACCCGCCGGGGCAACGGGGGTATGCGCGAGCGTCTCAACGTCGTACACCATCAGCGTGCCCTGCTCGCCGGAGTTTTCGGGGCGGGCGTCGTAATGGAGATAGGCGATGTAGCGGCCGTCGGGCGAAAACGCCGGCCAAGCGTTGCCGCCGGCACTCTCGGTGATCGGCTCGGCCCCTGTGCCGTCGGCGCTGACGACGAAAATCTGCAAGCTGCCCTTGTTGGGTCCGACGTAAACGATTTGCGTGCCGTCGGGCGACCAACTCGGGCCGGTCCAGCCGTCAAGGTTGTGCCCCAGCACCTCGCGAACATGCGAGCCGTCGGCATCCATCACGTACAGCCGCCAGCCCTCGTTGCGAAACGCCCCGAAGGCGATTTTCCGGCCATCGGGCGACCAGGCGGGATCGGAATCGAAGCCGGGATGGTTCGTCAAGTTGAGCGGGTTGGAGCCGTCGGCGTTCATGATGAATATCTCATGATCGCCCGTCCGCAGCGACGTGGAGATTAGTTTCTTGCCGTCGGGCGACCATGTCGGCTCATGCTCTTCAGCGGTCGTGTTCGTTAGCCTGATTTCTTCGCCGCGGTCAAAATCATAGGCGTAAAGTTGATGCCGGCCGGACCTGTTGGACCGATAAGCGAGCTTACGGCAGTCGGCCGACCAGCATGGGTTGGAGGCCGGGGCGCGAAACGGCAGCGATAGCTTGGCATTTTTGCCCTGCACGTCGATCGTGATTAACTCGAACGTCGAACCAAACCGGTTCGCCGCCACGGCGAGCAGCGGCGCGCTTTCCGCGTCGTCGCCGTCGGCCAGGGCGGTCGCGGCCATAAGCGCGACAAAACTGAGTGCCAGGAAAGCGGGCCATTGCATTGTTGAGATCCTTTTCGGAAAGGAAGAAGCGTGACGGACACTCATAGTTTATCGCGCGAAGGCAGGGTGTTGCAGTTAGCCGGCATTGCGCACCGGACGCGGAGAACGCGTGACAGTTTGTGTAGCAGAATTGGCACCGTCTGAAATCGCAAGCTGAAGGGTTGACAGGTGTTACTTCATTTCGTCTTGGCGGCCTTGCACCCTGGATGCCACCCGCTTGCCGGGTGGAGAATCACGTTGGCAAGGCGGAATCCGGCCATTGTGCAGGCCGGCTACGAGTGCCAACTGTCAACTTTGAAACTCTTGAAAAGCGTGAACGTCAGACGGTGCCGCGGAATTCGTAAGAATTCTGGCCGTAAACCCATGCCACGGCCCGGCATCTTACGAAGTCGGCCACGGGCCGATGAATAATCCGCGCGAGCCGGAGGTTTTCACATGCCGTGAGTGTTCGGGCGGGAAACGCGAGAGGCGCATGCGATGGTTCACGTCATCGTGGAAAACACGCCTCGCGAAGCCAAGCCACCAGTTGTTCAGCGCATTGTTGATCGGATTGGTTGAGCCAGGCCGCCTCGGTCGTGGCGCCTTCTGTGGTAGCCCAGCGAACACGACACGAATAGCTTCGCTGGTCTTTGTTGTCAGACGTGGGAATGGGGTGTTCGCCCACACTGATATCCACGATCCGCGTCAGTGGAATCAGCACCGGCGACCGGCCACGCAGATCGCCCGATAGCGCCAGCATGCCGCGAACACGGTCAATTCGCAGTTCTTCCCATTTGGGATGCGCCGCCCGGTAAACATAAAGCGCGGTGGCGATCACGCACGTCCATGCAATCGCGACGGCGACGCTCGATGGCGGGGCGCCGGCCGTAAAAGCGACCGCCACGATGGAGAGCGTCGAAACGATCAGTGCCACGAGCGCCGCGGCGCCGATCGCGTTCGTCCTCGGCGGGCGCGCCCGAAGTTGTTCGCCGTTATCGCAAATTTGCAAATCGGCCGGGACGATTCCCCGCCGCCTGCGCAGCAGCCGAGCCGCCAGCGCCCATGAGCCGAGCACGACGATGTTAAAAGGCGTCGTGCAAAGCAGCGCGAAGAAATCCTGAGCCGCGAGGCCGGGAGCGAGCAGCGCTTCGGCGGGATTTGCCGGATTGTAATAAACAGTTGTTTTGCCGCCGGTGGGATGGCCCGCCGCCATCCGCTCGGCGTGGCGATGGTCGCCGGGTGACAACCAGTGGCGATATTGATTTCCGGTGAATTCGCGCCCGTTGGCACGATAACGGAACTGAACCGTCGCCTCGTAGGTGACGACTTCGCTTTGGTTTTCAATAATCCGGGAATCGATGATCGTTCCCTCGACGGTATCGAACGTCAAGGCTTGAATCTGCTTGCACGCGGTATGGATCACCTTCGCGTCGAACGGGAGGGTCACCGCCGACCAGCAACAACTCCACGCCACGACAACGAGGCAAGCGCCGCAACGACTGAGGAAGGAGTAGAGAGTATCGACCGCACGTTCCATGCTGCTTTTCGCAAGGGGCGCCACAGATAGATGTTTTGATTTTATGTCATCTGAAAGTTGAAAAACAGCCTGTCGCGGGCGGAATTGAGGTCATGTGGGACAGCCGCCCTCGGCTGGGCTGGTAAAAAACCCGGAAGCTGAAGGCTTTTGGCGAAACTGGTCTTGAGAGACTGTGGCGCAACTTCGTATTTCTTGCTTCTTGAACCCGCCGTAGCGAAGCATTGCGGCCGGGACGTTATCCTCTTCAAAAACAAAGGAATTTCACACGTCATCCGGCCGGAAGGTGCGCCAGTGTAGCCCGGTACGGGCGTCATTCGATAGCCCAGGGTGGAGCGCAGCGGAACCCTGGGTTTGAAGGCCGCGATTGCGCGTCAGCCCTGAAAGGGCGTCATTCCCCAGATACCGATCGGAGCCGCCCATCCACCATCGCGCCGATTGGAGGTATAGCGATCGCATCGCGACCGTGACGGGCGAACCGTGGCGTCCACGTTTTTGCGGTGCTTTGGGGAGTGACGCCCCGTTGGGGCTAAGAGCGTTTAGTCGCCTCGTATACCCAGGGTTCCGCTGCGCTACACCCTGGGCTATCGAATACGACCCCGTTGGGGTCGGCGGGCATCCGCCCGCATCACAACACCACCGACGGCGAACACCAAGCTGCCGTTCAAGGCGCTACAGCCTGGCTCGCAGCACAGGAGAAATCCACCAGCCCAGCCCTCGGCTGCCTTCCGGCCGCCTTTGGCGACCGCGCCACATTTTCGGCCGCCCGCGACAGGATACAATGGAAACTTGACGAACATGTTGATTTCACCGACAAAACACGACGCGGTCTTGCTCCACACGGCCCTGGCGGCGTGCCTGATGGCCGCGGCGGCCGGCGCGGCGGACACGCTGGAACAACAACTCTCGCGAGAAAACCCCGCGAAACTGGCGGCCGCGGCTTTGCGGCATGGCGACGCGCAGCGCGGAGCGGTGCTGTTTCATCAGCAAAACCTTGGCTGCGCGGCTTGCCACTTGCCCGCTGGCACGCGGCCCGCCGTCGGCCCCGATCTGACCAAGCCGCGCGAAAACGCCGATGACGCCTATCTCGTCGAATCGGTGCTCGCGCCGTCTAAAAAAATTCGCCAGGGCTATGAAACCGCTCAAATCGTCACCGACGATGGGCGAACCTTCACCGGCATCGTCGTGGAAGACCTGCCCGACGAACTGGTGCTGCGCGCCGCGGACGGAAACTTCGAGTTGAAACGGATCAAAAAAAAGGCCATCGACGAGCGTGCCGCCAACCCGCTTTCGCTGATGCCCGCCGGGCTGGTCAATCAGCTTGCCGGCCGCGGGCCGTTTTTGGATTTGCTGCGCTACGTGCTCGAAATCAACGAAATTGGCCCGCAACGCGTGGCGCAACTGCGGCCGCCGCCGGGCTTGTTCAGTTCGCGGCCCTTGCCGGAGTACGAGCGCCACCTCGATCACGCGGGCCTGCTCGGCGACCTGAACGGCATGAGCTTCCGCCGCGGCGAGGCGATCTACCAGCGGGTGTGCGCCAACTGTCATGGCACGCGAGATCATGCCGGTTCGCTTCCCGCCGCGTTGCCCTTTGCTTCCGGCCGGTTCAAGAACGGCGCCGATCCTTACAGCATCTATCGCACGCTGACCTACGGTTTCGGGCTGATGGCGCCGCAGACGTGGATGGCGCCGCGTGAAAAATACGACGTGATTCATTATCTACGCGAAGCGTATCTGAAGCCGCACAATGCCACGCAGTATGTCGCCGTTGATGACCGCTACCTCGCCGCACTGCCCAAAGGCGACACGCGCGGCCCTGAGCCAAGCAACCAGCAACCGTGGGTGGCGATGGATTACGGCAATCGCCTGATCAATACCTACGAAGTGGGCGACGATGGATCCAACTTCGCTTACAAAGGCATCGCCCTGCGGCTCGACGCGGGGCCGGGCGGCGTCTCGCAGGGGCGAGAGTGGATGATCTTCGATCACGACACGTTGCGCGTGGCCGTCGTCTGGCGCCGGCGCGACGACGGCTCGCCGGGCTTTATTGATTATAACGGCATTCATTTCAACGGCCGGCACCAGACGCATCCGCGCATTGTCGGCCGTTTGCGGTTTGCCAACTCCGGCATCGGCTGGGCCAACCCGCAAACCGGTGGCTTTGACGATGTTCGCCTCCGCGGCCGTGACGACAGGCATTACGGCCCGCTGCCGCGCGCGTGGGGACATTTTAATGGACTATACCAACATCAGGATTCGACTATTTTGTCTTATTCGGTGGGCGAGACAGCGATTTTGGAGATGCCCGGTATCGTCGGCGACCCGAACGACGCGACCGCGACGGCGCTGATGCGCACGTTCAACATCGGCCCGCGGCCGACTGATCTTGTGCTGCAGGTGGCCGAGCATCGTGCGAAGCGTTCGCGACTGCGGTCGGTCGATTTGCCCGACCGCGGCCGGTTGGCGGTGGTCGAAGCGGATACGGCAGCAAAACCGGCCGAGATGACCAAACTCACGTTCGACGGCAAGACGAGTCTCGTGGTCGACCATGCTGCTGATTTCGATCTGGCCGGCGGCGACTTCACCCTTGCGGCTCGAATTCGCACCAGACAAGGCGGCGCGATCTTCTGCCAGACCTCGCCGGGCGACCAATGGACGCCGGGCGGCAAAGTCTTCTTCGTGCGCGGCGGTCGTCTTTGTTATGACGTCGGCTGGGTGGGAGTCGTCGAGTCGCGCCGCGCGGTCGATGACGGCCAATGGCATGACGTGGCGTTGACCTTTGACCGGCGGAATCACCGCGTGCGGTTGTTGATTGACGGACGGCTTGACGGCGACGGCGTTCTGCAGACCGGCCGGAAGCAGGCGAAAACCGAAATCAGGCTTGGTTATGGCGCGCCCGACTTTCCGCAGCCGCGGAGTTACTTTTTGGGCGACATCGCCGAAGTTCGCTTTTACAAGCGGCGGCTGAACCACGAGGAATTGAAGCGGCCGAACAAGCTGCCAACAGACGATTCGCTGCTTGCCCGTTGGCGGTTCGATTCCGTCGAGCAAGCCATCGTACCCGATGGCAGCGGCAAGAAGCACGATGCGACGATTCAACAAGATTCCAGCGTCGGGGCCGACGATGTTCTGGTGGCCGGCTTGTCTCCGGGACTGCCAGACGCCCAGTGGTCGCTCGCCGACGGCCGGCTTCATTTGCGAATTCCCGCGGGTGAAGAGCCATTGCTATTTACCCTTTGGATGAGCGACCGCGAAGATGCCTTCGTGGCGAATGGCAGCGTGCCGCCCACGGCGCTACAAAATTCACCGAGCGCGAGATGCGCGGAGGATGGGCTTCCTAGCCCGTCACCAAGAGACGGGACGGCCTGGGAAGGCCATCCTCCTTATGCACAGATCGCACGCGGCTGTTTGGAAGAATACCTACATGGCGGCCCGGCGCGTTGGCCGGAGGAGCTTCGCACGCAAGCGATCCTTTCGGGCGACGACGGCCCGTTCGCCATCGACGTGCTGACTCATCCGGCCGAGAACCCTTGGTCGTGCCAACTGCGTTTCACCGGCTTCGATTTTGTTGACGACGGCCGGGCGATGGCCGCCTGCACCTGGGATGGCGACGTGTGGCTGGTGCGCGGCATTGACCGGCCGGAGCAAGGGTTGACGTGGCGGCGCATCGCGTCGGGCTTGTTTCAGCCGCTGGGTCTGAAGGTCGTGGCCGGCAAAATCTTCGTGGGCTGCCGCGACCAGATCGTGGCGCTCAACGACCTCAACGGCGACGGCGAAACCGATTATTACGAGAACTTCAACAGCGACCATCAGGTGACGGAGCATTTTCACGAGTTTGCGATGGGCTTGCAGACCGACGCCGCCGGCAACTTTTATTATGCCAAGTCGGCTCGGCACGCGCTGCCGGCGGTGGTTCCGCATCACGGCACGCTTTTGCGCGTGAGCGGCGATGGCGAGCGCACCGACATTCTGGCGACCGGTTTTCGCGCGGCCAACGGCGTTTGCGTCAACGAGGACGGCACGTTCTTTGTCACCGATCAAGAGGGCCATTGGACGCCAAAGAACCGCATCAACCATGTTGAACCGGGCGGCTTTTACGGCAATATGTTTGGCTTTCACGACGTAACCGACGCCTCCGATGAGGCCATGCGGCAGCCGCTTTGCTGGATCACCAACTCCTGCGATCGTTCGCCCGGCGAACTGCTGTGGGTGACGAGCGACGCCTGGGGGCCGCTGCGAGGCTCGCTGCTGGAGCTTTCCTACGGGGCCGGCAAGATTTTCGTGGTGCCGCACGAAACGGTCGAGGGGCAAATGCAAGGCGGCGTGTGCGCCTTGCCAATGCCCATTTTTCCCACCGGCGTGATGCGCGGCCGCTTTCACCCGACAAACGGACAGCTTTATTGTTGCGGCATGTTCGCCTGGGCCGGCGACCAGACCTCGCCGGGCGGGTTTTACCGCGTGCGGTACACAGGCAAACCGCTTTGCGTTCCGGTCGGTTTGCACGCCCGGCGCGATGGCATGGAAATTGAGTTCTCCGCGCCGCTGGCCGGCGAACTGGCAAGCGATGTGGCCCGCTACACCGTTCGCGTCTGGTCGCTAAAGCGCACGGCCGACTACGGCTCGGCGCACTACGACGAACATGAACTGAAGATCGAGTCGGCGACCTTGGGCGTGGACAAATCGAGTGTTTTTCTGCGGTTGCCTGGCCTCAAACCCGCGTGGTGCATGTCGATTGGCTACCGTCTCAAATCGTCCGCCGGCGTTCCGGTCGTGGGTGAGATCAACAACACCATACATCGCTGCCATTAGAATAGATCGCATGACCTCCCGCAGCACTCGACGCCAGTTTCTTAAAGGCCAGTCCGCCGCCCAGGCGTTGGGCGACCTGATCGTACCGGACAGCGAAACCGGAGAAGCCGCTTCGGGCGGCAATCCGCCGGCCGCCGAGACCTATTTGCTCCAACTCGGACGACAGGCGATGGCCTGCCAATTTGAAGTGTTTTTCAACGCCGGCCAATACACCGACGCCGCGGAACGAGCCATCGAGGCGCTTGACCTTATCGACGGCCTGGAAGATCAAATGACCGTCTACCGCGATACCAGCGAGATCAGCCGCGTGAACCGTTTCGCGGCTGATCGGCCGGTCGAAATCGAGCCGCGGCTGTTTGGGCTGCTGTCACGCGCGGCCGACTTGTATCGCGAAACGGCGGGAGCGTTTGACATTACCTCGGGGCCGCTTAGCAAGGTTTGGGGGTTCTTCAGGCGATCGGGGGCCGTGCCCAATGAAACCGATCTAGCGGCCGCTCTCGACCGCACCGGCGGCGATTGTTTGGAGCTTGACGCCGCCGCTTCGACCGTGCGATTTCTCAAACCTGACATGGAGATCAATCTCGGCGCCATTGGCAAGGGTTATGCCCTCGATCGCGTGGCGGAACGAATGACGGAAGCCGGCATCGGCGATTTTCTTTGGCACGGCGGGCAAAGCAGCGTGCTGGCCCGTGGAACGTGCGGCGCCGCCGGCAAGGGGGGCTGGATGGTCGATTTGCGGCACCCGCTGCGGCCGGAGCGGCCGGTGATCGAAATCCGGCTGCGCGACCGCGCGCTGGGCACATCCGGCGCCGGCACGCAGTTCTTTCGTCATGGCGGACGGCGATTTGGGCATATTCTCGATCCGCGCAGCGGCTGGCCCGCCGAGGGGGTTTTTTCCGCCACCGTCATCACCGCCAGCGCCGCCGCTGCCGATGCCCTGGCCACCGCACTTTACGTACTTGGCCGAGAGGACGCCCTGGAGTGGTGCCGAGGGCATCCCGACGTGGGCCTGCTGATGTTTGTTCCGAGTCGGGAGCGATCGGTGGAGCTGGTGGCGGCCAATTTGGCCGCTGAAGATTGGCGACTAACAAGCGAGCTGTAAAACCGCTATACTAACGCTGTTCGCCGTTTCATCTGAGGAGGAATTTGATCGATGGAGACTCAACCCGCGGGTGGGGGCCAAAACCCCGAACGACCGTTGCCGCGCCCGCGCTTTAACCCCACGCCCCTGGTCATTGCGCTGATGATGCTGGTGCTCATCTTGGCGCTCTGGTTTGGTAATGAAAGCTCAAACCGCGTCACGGTCAGCTATGGCCGGTTTATTGAAGAGCTGGAAAAGGGGAACGTGACCGAGGTCATCATCGAGAATCAGGAATTGCATGGAAAGTTCAAGGCGCCCATTGCGCCCGAAAAAGGCGAAGCGAGCGCCCCCGCGGGCAAGCCGGCGCTCAAGGAAAATTCTCCGGAAGCCAATGGCGGGCAAGAGTTTATCACGTTTTTGCCGCCCATCGCCGGCGAAAAGCTCGATCAGCTCCTGTTGAGACATTTGGGGCCGCAATATAAGTCGGCCCGGCAGACGGACAATGTCGGTATCTGGATTGCCCTGTATCTGGGCACGCCGTTGTTGTTGTTCGCCTTGATGTGGGTGATGTTCCGCCGCGCCCGCGACCAGTTCATGGGCGGCGGCATTCTTTCCGGTTTCAACAAAAGCCCCGCCAAACGCTATGAAACCGGCAAGCAGAGCATCACGTTTGAAGACGTCGCTGGCCTGGAGGGCGTGAAGAACGACTTGCAGGAGATCGTTGAGTTTTTGAAAAACCCCGAAAAGTTCCAGCGACTCGGCGGTCGCATCCCCAAGGGCACGCTGTTGATGGGGCCGCCGGGCACCGGCAAGACGCTTTTGGCGAAGGCGGTGGCCGGCGAGGCTGGCGTGCCGTTCTTCTCCATCAACGGCTCGGAGTTTATTCAGATGTTTGTGGGCGTGGGCGCCAGCCGCGTGCGCGACATGTTCAAAACCGCCAAGGACGCCGCCCCTTGCATCCTGTTCATTGATGAGATCGACGCCGTCGGCCGCGTGCGCGGCGCCGGCCTGGGCGGCGGACATGACGAACGCGAGCAGACGCTAAACCAGATTCTCAGTGAGATGGACGGTTTTAGCCCTAACGAATCGGTGATTGTGTTGGCGGCCACCAACCGGCCCGATGTGCTCGACCCGGCGCTGTTGCGTCCCGGCCGTTTCGACCGTCACGTCACCGTCGATCGGCCGAATCTGAAAGGCCGCGAGGCGATTTTCAAGGTGCATGTCCGCCAGGTTCCGCTG
The DNA here is from genome assembly GCA_036379555.1 of Pirellulales bacterium. Lineage (GTDB taxonomy): Bacteria > Planctomycetota > Planctomycetia > Pirellulales > JAICIG01 > DASSFG01. Next base: position 11,936 of record DASVGM010000636.1, read on the forward strand.
TCCGACGATGTCGACCTGCATCGCTTGGCGAGCGGCGCGGTGGGACTGACCGGCGCCGACATCCGCAACCTGGTGAACGAGGCGGCCCTGTGGGCAACGCGGCAAGGAAAAGACAAAGTCGAAATGATCGATTTTGAAACCGCCCGCGACAAAGTGCTGATGGGCCCCAAGCGCGAAGAAGTGCTCACCGGCAAAGAAAAGATGATGACGGCCTACCATGAGTCGGGGCATGCGCTTTTGGCCTGGCTGATTCCTGGGGCGGACAGGGTGCATAAGGTGACCATCATTCCTCGCGGCCGCGCTTTGGGCGTCACGCAGCTTTTGCCCGAAGAAGACCGCTTGAACATCGGCGAGGCCGAG
>DASVGM010000637.1:0-2825 GCA_036379555.1 Pirellulales bacterium
GAATCTGTCGGGGGGAGTTCATTCTAGCCAGTCAGTCAGCGCTCCCACCGGGGCAAGCCCGGCGGTGGCGGTGCGGAACAAATCCTGTATGGAATCGCAACTCATTATCGTGTTAAAGTCGGGCATTTTGCGCAGCCCAGGATGGGCTTCCGAGCCCGTCACCAAACAACTGGACGGGCTGGGAAGCCCATCCTCCGGTAACACCGACAGCCTCATTCCGGCCCGCATGCAGTCTAAGTCTACCATCTGGCTTCGCGTTGTATTAAGCTGGAGCGACCCCACCTACGCTCAGGACTCACCATGCGATTGCCCTTTCCGCTGCTCTGCCTCGTTGGAACTCTTTGTTGCCTCACTCGCGTCTCGGCAGCCGCCGAAGCGGAAAAGCCGGCTACTCCCGCCGGACATTCCATGCATGGCGAGGTGTTTAACGAAGGACCGCGGCAAAGGGCCTATCTGATGGGCAACACGGGCAATGTCTCCATGACCATCACCACGAAATCGGAGGAGGCGCAAAAGTTTTTCAATCAGGGGCTGGGCCAGTTGCATGGTTTTTGGTATTTCGAGGCCGAACGATCGTTCCGGCAGGCGGCCGCGCTCGACACCAACTGCGCCATGGCCTATTGGGGCATGGCGATGGCCAATCGAGAAAACGGCAAGCGCGGCCGGGGCTTCATCGCCGAAGCCGTCAAACGCAAAGCGGGCGCCAGCCCGCGTGAAGTCGCCTGGATCGAGGCCCTCAACCAATACTTGGCTCTCGGCCCCGACAACAAACCCCGGGACGACAAAGATCGTCGGCGGCAATACATGCGCGCGCTGGAAAGCATCGTTCACGACTATCCCGACGAGATCGAGGCCAAGGCGCTGGTGGCCTTGATGATCTGGGAAAACTCCAGCCACGGTCTGCCGATTAGCAGCCACGAGGCGGCCGCCGCCCTGCTGCGCGAAGTGCATGCGGCCAACCCCATGCATCCGGCGCATCATTTTGTGATTCATCTTTGGGACAACGAAAAGCCGGCCCGCGCCCTGCCGTCGGCCGCTCTTTGCGGGCAAGCGGCGCCGGGCATCGCCCACATGTGGCACATGCCCGGCCATACCTACTCGCACCTGCAGCGTTATGCCGACGCGGTTTGGCAGCAAGAAGCCTCGGCGCGCGTCGATCACGCCCACATGATTCGCGATCGCGTCCTGCCCGATCAGATTCACAATTACGCCCACAATAACGATTGGCTGGTGGAAAACCTTTTCTTCATCGGCCGGGTGCGCGACGCCACCGACTTGGCCAAGAATCTGGCGGAATTGCCGCGGCACCCCAAGTACAACACGTTGGGCCGCTCCGGCAGCAACAAGCTCGGCCGCCATCGCCTGCTCGACAACTTGCCGCGGTTTGAGCTTTGGCCGGAACTGGTCGCCCTTTCAAAAACTCCGCTCTTGGAACTGTCGGAAATTGAGGACGAACAGGTGCGTTACCGGCGGGCCGTGGGCGGCGCGCTCATCGCCAGCGGCGACCTGGCCGGCGGCAAAGCACAAATCGCGGCTTTGCAAGAGATGGAGACGAAACTCAAAACCGAACGCGATAAAGCCGCCGCTGACGCGGAAACCAAGGCGAAAACCGAAAAGAAGCCCGACGACCAAGTGGCCAAGGCCAAGACCGACGCGGCGGCGGCCTTTCAAAATCGCTTGGAACGCATTGCCGCCGCCCTGGAAGAGTTGCATGGCCGTTGGGCGGCGGCCGGCAACGACCCGGCCGCCGCTTTGACGCATTTTGAAAAAGCCAAGGGCCTGGACAAAATGACGCACTCCAGAGCCTATCTGCACGCCGGCGACAAGGCCAAGGCCGAGCAGCTTGCGCGTGAGGCGGTCAAGGAGGGAAAGAACCATGTGCTGCCGTTGGCGAACCTGGTTGAAGTGCTATTCGGCTGCGGAAAGTCGGCCGAGGCGACGGAGGAGTTTCGCAAGTTGCAAGCGATTTCGTCATTCATCGACCGCGACGTGCCCATCTTCAAACGGTTGGATGAGCTGGCGCCCAAGCTGGGTTTGCCCGCCGAGTGGCGGCAGCCATATCAGCCCGCCGGCGACGTGGGCCAGCGGCCTGAACTGGCGAAGCTGGGGCCGTTTCGTTGGCATCCGGCGACGGCGCCGGAATGGACCTTGCCGAACGCCCGCGGCGAGAGCGTTTCGTTCAGCGCCTATCGCGGGCGGCCGGTGATTGTGATTTTCTATCTTGGTTTCGGTTGCTTGCACTGTGTCGAGCAGCTCACCAGCTTTGGCCCCATGCAGCCGGCCTTTGCCGGGGCGGGCATCGACCTGGTGGCGATCAGCAGCGACAGCGTCGACGCCTTGCGGGAGTCGATTGAAAAACGAGCGGCCGCCGGCACGGCGCCGCTGCCGGTGCTGCTCCTGTCCGATTCGTCGCTGAGTGTGTTTAAGGACTATCGGGCCTTTGATGATTTTGAGAACCAACCCTTGCACGCCACCTTTTTGATCGACAAAGACGGCCAGGTGCGGTGGCAAGACATTGGTTATGAGCCTTTCACCGAACCCAAGTTTTTGCTCGAAGAAGCAAAACGGCTGTTGACGCTGACGCCGTGAGCGGCCTGGCTGCCATATTGAGGAGGATGGCCTTCCCAGGCCGTCACCTATAAGCTGGCGACGGGCCAGGAGGCCCACCTTCCGGGCAGCGGCAAATAGCCTCATCCCGCCCGCATGTAAATCCAGCCCAGATTATTCACAGAACCCGGTTAAGACGGCGCACACTGCGTAGCAGAATTGGCACCGTCTCAAATCGCAACATGAAGGGTTGACAGTTGTTACTTCGTTTCGTCGTG
>DASVGM010000638.1:0-4927 GCA_036379555.1 Pirellulales bacterium
GCCCGGCACGGCGAATAAAGCGGCGCGGGGCAAGCCGCACTTAGCCACCAAACTTTCTCGCCTGCCAGGCAAGCTGGCAGGGGTCGAATGCGAAACATCAAAACGTGCGCCGCGTGTGTCTTATCGGTCATTTACGCGGCGGCGGGGTGTACGCCGCAGTCAACTGCTTCTTCGGATATCGCCGTGACACTCGACGACGCCGCATCGCGGCTATCAAAACTTGCAAACGCACCGGTTCGGCCTTATTCGACTCGTGACTTCGGCCGCGAACAATTCACTGGGGGGCGGTCTCTGGTTGTTGAGGCGGTGCGCGCGATTGAACTCGTCGGGGAACTGCGGCCGAAGCTTGGGCGTGGTTTGATTGTATTTGTGGGTTGCACTCGTTCGCTCGCCGATGGCGCGGAGGAGGGCAGCGAGGTTGTCGTCGCGCCGGGCGATAATCAGTTTGACATCCTGCGCGTGGCTCAATCCGACGCCGTTAACTACGACATGGACACCGAGTGCCTGGTGCGTAAACTACAAGAGTACGATCGCAACTACGGAATTGACATTTTCCACGCCGAGACGGACACAATTGAGTTTCGGCTCCGGTCGGTGCCGGCGGATCTGATGGCCTTCTGCGATGACTTGTATGAATTTTGCCCTGATACGGTCGATCAAGGGGTCGGCAGCGTTGAAGCGCTGGCGAGTGAAATCGCGCGTCATGGCTCCGTTTATCTTTGGTGGGACTAGGTAGTCGCAAATGGACGACAATCCTTATCGCGAGCCGCAGGCGGAAGGGGCGGCGTTTGGCGTGCTCAGCGGCCGGCACGAAGATGTGCGCCGTGTGGCGCTATATCAAAAGGGGATCATCGTTTGCGTATTGCTTTACCCGTGCGCCATCGTTTGCCTGCCGTTGAATCTGGCGCTGGCCGTGTGGACGATCTTACTCACCCACCTGATCGGCACGGTGCTCGTCTTTTTGTTGGCCATCAAGGTCGATGGCCTCGGCCTGGGGATTCTGCTGGGCCTGTTGACCTTGGTTCCCGTGATCGCCCTCCCCATGTTGCTCGTCATCAACGGCAGGGCGACGCGTGTGCTGCGCGAAAACGGCTACCGCGTCGGCCTGTTGGGAGCGAAGATGTAGCGCGTGGTTCAACTTGGTTTGCGGTAGGCGCCCACGAATGCAATTCTCGCTCCAACAGCTTCTCCGCGCGATGTTCGCGGCATGCGTGATGCTCGCGCTCTGGACGTATCTGCCGATCGACGACATCGGATCGCGTGCTTTCGTTTTCGCGACGCTCGCCGCCAACCTGCCGCGGTCGGCGTTTCGAGCGCTGCTCGCGCGGATCGCCGCGCTTTGCAACGAGTTTGCGCCAAGTTCAGTCTCTCCGTACGGCGGTGAAGGCCGGTTTGCCGTCGGTGCTTCATCGCTGCGCGTCGCCTTCGTGAACCGGCCGGGCGAGCAGCGGCTCAGCCTTTCGCACGCCGGACCCGGTTTGCAAGTCGGCGCGTCCTAGCGCAAAGCGAGAGATTTGATGTTGCATTCTCGACCCCAGCCAAGCAAGCTGTAATGTCACGATATTAAGCGGCAACCGACATTCAGCAGCGCTTGCGGAAGATGCCCTCGGCTTGCCCGAGGGAGTTTCACGTTGGCCGTCTACAAACGCGATTTTCCCTGCCCTCCCGATTTTGCCCCGCTTGGCCGCCTTCGGCGGCCAAGCGGGGCAAAATCGGGGAAGAGGGCGCGGGCAGCGCCTGATGTAGACAGCCAACGTGAATCTCACTCCGGGCAAGCCGGAGGCATCTAATGAGGCCAGAATTCGCGGCCGTGAAGCCTTCGCGAACCGCAAAGAGGACGGGGCTTTGTGGTGCGGAGGGCGTCGCGTACAGAAACCCGCGACGACGCCTTTGACGCGGGGTCTGGATGCTCGTAAGATTGGGCTGGCCCGCCATTGCATAACGTGGTGGCGCAATTATCCCGTGTGCTTTTCGTATTCTTAAAACAGAATCCCTTTTGATTCAATGCGAACCGAAGCCATCCGAACCGAGGTCATGCGCATGGTCCGCCAGGCGCCGTTCCGCCCGTTTGTGCTGAGCATGGAAAACGGCGACCGCGTGACGATCGGCCATCCTGAGAATATCGCCTTTGAGCCCGAGGGCGATTCGGGCGACTTTTATGTGATCTCGCGCGGCATCCGGCTGTTTGGCACGTTCGACGCCGTATCAAGCGTGGCTGCCGCGGATTCGATTGAACATCTGGCATAAAGATCAAGGCGGTGGTGAATGGACAACAATCCTTATCGCACGCCGCAGACGGAAGGCGCGCCGCTGGGCTGGGGATTCGGGCCGAAAGCAGCCCTTGAGAGGCTCTATCACGAATATCCGCTTGATAACACACCGCCGGAGCAGTGCGTGGAGTTCGTCTTCCACACGTATTACGGCTTGTTGGCGTTTGTCGTGCAGCATGAACACCGTTTTCGTCTTCCGCCCGATCGCGGCCGAGAATTGTTATGGCGATTCCACAAATTCAATCTCTCCTGGGGATTGTTGGCCTATGGTGCCTTGGTCATCCCGTTGCTCAGCTACGGGAATTATCTCGCGCAAAAGCGCCGCATCGCAAAACAGGTACAAGTTCGACGTCGTTTCTAGTCCCGTAGGGACGGCAGAGTTTAGCCGTGGGCGCAAGCCCACGGAAAACGAACGCAAATGATTCGCCCAGCCGCGCAGCGGCGACAGAACGCATGGTGCGCCACCTCTTTCGCCGCTACGCGGCTTACTTATTCTATCGCATGGGTTCCGTGGGCTTACGCCCACGGCTAAATTCTTTCGCCGCTGCGCGGCTGATGTGTCGATAGTCAACGTGATTCCCCGCCCGGCATGCGGATGGTTGATTTTGACGGTGCGCGTGTTTGGCGATAGTATGGAATCAACGAGGATCAAAACGCATGCATGAACTTTCCACACCCACTTCACAGCCCCGACCCATTCCGTTTCATTTGGAAGGCGCCGCGCCGGCGACAACGGCCGAGGAGTCGTCGTGCCCGGCGCAACCGGCTCCTTGGTCGGGTAAGCCTTATCCGCTTGATTTGGTCGAAGAGCGTTTTTGGCGGCAGTTTCGCGACGAGTTTTTGACCGCGATTCACGCCTGGTGCGTCGCGCACGCGGATCGAGTGGCGGCCTGCTACGTGCCGTTCTCGCGAGATCATCTCCGCGTGTTTGTCGTCCGGCGGTCGCCGACTTACGATTTTTCGCTGAGCGATGCCTTGGCGGATTTGGAGACGGAGCTTTTTGAAAAAGACTGGCCTTGTGAAGTGGTTCCAATTCCCGCGAGCGCCAACTCCACCTTGGAGCATTACTTCAAACCGGCGGAGTCGATTCAAGTCTATGGCAACCGCGGTGGAACTGGTCGAGAAGCTTCTCGCCAGGCACAATCATCATAGTCGCGATCATTTTCAGCGACGTACGGCGCTCGAACGCCATCACCCGAATCGCCAGCTCAACCGAGCTTACGGCAGCCTGTACTATGCATCTCTCGATGCGCGCTATTCCCCGCTTGCAGAGTGTCCCACCGCCAAAGAGGCTCGCGAGGATTTGATCGGCAAGCGGTTGCGGTTCATTATTCAATACGTCGCCGCTCATACCTGACCTCGGATGCCACCCGCTCGCCGGGTGGAGTTTCGCGTTGGTTGTCTACACTCGCCGGTTCCGGCAAACTGCTCTAGGCCAAATCGCCGGGATGGGCTAAACCAAGGGCATCCAGGAGGGGTTTTCAGCGCGAAAGGAGCCGCCCGTGTCCACCGATTTGAACGCATCCCACGACCCCGCGAAACACGCCATCGACCTGCGACTCGACGCGATCGACCGGGCCTTGCTCGGCTGGTTGCCGCGTCACGAACGCATCGAGATCGTCGGCCAGATCGAGACCAAACTGCGTGAATCGGCGGGCGCTTCAACGGCTGGCGGCGTCTTGGATGACATCGCGCGCGACCGCGCCGATCGACATGAGGAACGGCTGGACTCCGCCGGCGATCGTTCGGCGATCTACTTGCGCGAGCGGCCGTTCTTGGCGCGCCGCAAGCCGCGCTCGCGATTGGCGCTGACGTCGGGCATCTTGGGAATCATCGCCCTGACGGCGTTGGCCGCCTTGCCAGTCACCTATGTCGTGGTCTCGACGATCATCGACGACACGACGTTGCAGGTTTCTCTCTTGGGCGGACATCTGGCCACGGTGTTGCTCGGCGGACTGTTGGCCGTCGCGTTGGGCATTGCCGCGCTGGTGTTGTTGAGCCGACGCGGCGGACGACTCGTCGGGCATGGCTGGGCGATTACCGGTTTGTGTACTGGTCCGTTGCCGCTCTTCGCGGGCGGACTGATGGCGCTCGTGGTGGGTTCGCAACTCTGGGGCAGCGGTAGTGTGACGCCGGCGTATTCAACGGCGCCAGTCGCATCGCGACCGGGCGGGTACCCCGTGAACCCGTACAGCCAGCAGGTTCCGACGCCTTTTGATGGGTACCCGATAGGAGGCAATCCGGCGCCGCCGATGCCAGGTAGTCCCTACGATTCGCCACACAGCTACGCCACGCCATCGTCACCCCACGCATCGCCAGAACAACCGCCCGTGCCGGCGCCGGCGGCCGACGCGCCGGCGCCGCCACCATCGACAAGCCCCGCGCCGGCGGTCGATGCCGACGTTCCGTCGGCAGCGACTGTGCGATGATGCCGGGAGATGGCGTTTCGATTCCACCCGCTCGCCGGGCCGGCTCACGGGCATCCCGCCGCGAACCATTCGGCCACGGATGGAACACAGATGAAACACGGATGCGGGCGCAGTCCACCGACCCCGAAGGGGTCAAATTCCATAGCCCAGGGTGAAGCGCAGCGGAACCCTGGGTATCGTCATCGCGTAAAACCGAGTAGCCCTGAAAGGGCGTGATTCCCCCGCCCC
>DASVGM010000639.1:0-7137 GCA_036379555.1 Pirellulales bacterium
CAGGCCGTTGAACGTGCTGGTTTGCGTCAGGCCCAATGGGTTGGTGACCTGGAGCAACTCGTTATCCGCATCAACTTGGTATTTCCACACCGGCGCGGTTTCGCCCACCGCCGGCACGGGCTGGGTTTCCTGAGTCATTTGGCCCAGGTCGTTGTATTGCCAACTGGTGGTCGCCGTGCCCGTCGCGCCGGAGGGCAGCGGCGTGGTTTCCGAGGTCTTCTCGTTGTCGAGATTGTATGTGGCGTAGGTGGTGGTGCTGGCGTCACCGGCGCCGCCGGTCGTCAGGTTCGGCGCGATGGTTTGAATCACGTTGCCGTCGCCGTCAGGCACGAATTGCGTAACACGCTGCATCGGGTCGATCGTTTCGGTCAGTTGGCCCGCCGTGTCGTACACCCATTGCCACACCGGGGCGGGCGTGTGTCCGCCGTCCGGCGATGGAGCGTTTTCCTGAATCAACTGGTTGCGGTCGCTGTATGTATACGTATATATATTGCCGTTGGCGTCCTGATAGCTGGCGACATTGCCATCAGGGTCGTACGTCCAGTGCAGGGTGGGCTGAGCGCCGCCGCCGGGACTAGGAAAAATTTCTTCAGTCACTTCTCCAAAAGAATTATAAACGTATTGCGTCGTGCCGCCCAGCGCGTTTTGGTCGGTGAGAACCTGGCCATCGGCGTTGTAGGTGAAGGTTTCGACGGGCCGCGCGGCGCCGGGTGTCGGCGGAGGGCCTTCGCTGGTCAAAACCTGTCCGCGCCAATTGAAGGTGTTGTCCGTCTCGTTGCCGGCCAAGTCAAATTGCTGAACGGGAAAGCCCAGAGCGTTGTAAACGACCGATTCCGTCGGCCCGCCGCTGCCGCCGGTCGTTGGATTGGGCAGAGTGATGGAAGTCTGCCGATTGTCGGCGTCAAAACCCATCGACTGCACACGCTCAAGCGGGTCCGTAATCGAGGTCAGGTTGTCGGCATTATCATGGCCGTAGGTGGTGATCGTGTAGTTCGTGCCGCCCGTCGGGTCGGGCTGAATCACCTTGTCGAGATCGGGATCGTCGCCGTCACTGCCTGGGCCGTAGACGTAACTGGTGACGCGACCGAGGGGATCGGTTTGGCTAAGTTTGTTTCCGCGCGTGTCGTACGTCCAGGTCCAGGTGGGCCGCACGCTGGGCTGGCTGGGGTCGGGCGGCGGGTCTTGCTCTGCGATTTTTCGGTTTGAATTGTCGTACACGAACAGCGTGGTCTGGCCAAGTTCGTTGGTGTAGCTGGCGGGGTTGTCGTTGGCGTCATACGTAAACGAGACCGAGGCCTGTTCAGCCGTGCCGACCGCGTAGGTAATCTGTGTCACCAGTCCGTGGCTGTTGTACGAAAACGCCGTTTGGACGCCCCGCGGGTCGGTCATGGTGGCGACCAGACCGCCGGGCGTTTGACCCTGGGCGCTGGGATTGGCCGTGTAGGTATAGGTGGTGACGCGGTTGGCGTCGCCATTTTGGCCGACTTGCGTGACGGAGAGCACATCGCCGTTGTTGGGGTCGAGCGTGTAATCGGTTTCGCGGCCCGCCGGATCGACGTATTGGGTCGGTTCGTTCCAGGTTTGGTCGTAGGTCCACGTTTCGCTGGTGCCGTCGGGAAAGGTCTCTTGATTGAGGTTTCCATTGGAGTCATAACCCAGCGTGGTGGTCAGCGCCGCGCCTCCCGATGTGAGCGGAGGCTGGATTATGGAAGTCACTTGCCCGGCGTCGTTGTATTGGTATTGGCCGGTGGTGACGCCGGTGGCGTCGACGGTCTCAAGAATCTCCCCGGTGGTGGCGTCGGTCGCGTAGGTCGATCTATGGCCGTTGCCATCGGTCACGCTGCCTTGCACGCTGACGGTGTAAACCAGCGGAGCGGGGTCACTTTGTGTGCCGAGGCCGCCGGAGGTATTGACCAGCGACATGCTGCTGGGGGCCGTGTATTCGGTGCTCGTGCTGTCGGGGTTGGTGATTTTGATCACTTGCCGAAAGCTATTGTAAGCCAGCGTGGTGGTTCCGCCCGCGTCGGTGATGGTGGTGAGCATGCCGGTCGTGGGATCGTAGCCCATCGTGGTGACGTGTTGCCCTTCTCCGTGTCCTGGCGACGGTAACGTGATGGAGGTGAGCTGGTCGTTGCTATAGGAATATGTGGTGACGCGGTTCCCAAAATCGGTAACGCTGGTGAGCAGGCCGGCGGCGTAGGCAAAGGTCGTGGTTCGTCCGGCTTGATCAGTAACGCTGGCAAGCGTCGAATCGGGGTTCCACGAATCGGTCGTCGTATTGTTGTTTTTATCGACGGTGGAGGAGAGCAGTCCATTGGCGGCGAAGTTCTCTTGGCTACCGTCGCGGTAGGTCAGCGTGAAGCTGCTGTCGGGGTTTTGCGCGAATGAGGCCACGTCGGGCCGGCTATCGGGCACGTCGTAGTTGCCGCTGGAATCGATGTCGAACCAACTGACGTTACCGCTCCCGTCGAGCAGGGCGGCGCCGTTGGTTTGCGTTGCCAGACGATCGACGTTCTTCAGTCCCCAACCGGCGCCGTAGGGGCTGGCGTCGAGATTATCGACACCCACGAGGTTAACGTAGTTGCGGATGATGGGGAGTTGGCCATTGGGATACTCCTCGGTGACGCTGGTGGTGGCCTGATACTGGCCGTGGGCCAGCCCGGCGGCATCGAGTTGCTGAGCAAACTGCACCGGGTCGTTTTGGCTATATCCGGTGGGACTGTAGTAAACCGGCGGCGAGGTGTAAAGGACGTTGCCCTCCATGTCGTCGAGGGTGGTCTGCACCATGATGCCGCTGGCCTGGGCGACGGTGGAACTGAGCGTGTCGTTGACGGTGATGATCGGGTGCGGCATGGCGAGTCCCTGGTAAAAAAGGTCTTGCGGCGCGTCGCCCTGGCCCGAATTGGCGGTGGATCCGCCTTGGGTTTGGGGCTTGCTGGGGTCTCCGGCCTCGACGTTGCCGCACGAGCATGAGCAGGTGCAGGGGTGGGAAATTGCTTTTTCCAGGATCGTGCCCGTCGCCTGAGCGCTCACAAGGTTGTTCGCGTTGGCGTTGCTTGCGAGCACGCCAAAGACAGCGTCGGCATCCCCGAATGCCATGTCGCGCTCATCGTCGTAGGTTTGCACGTCGACGGTATCGCTGCCCGACCCGTAGACCACAAACGATGTTTGGAAACTCTCGTTAAAGTCACCGCCGGGGTCAGCGTCGCGCTGATTCATTCCCGGCGTGGTGCCACCGGGCGACACGCCGAACCTGTCGCCATCCGGTCCCGCGCCGGACACGCTAATGACAAACTCGAGTACGGCGCCCTCGGGGCCTTTCGTGTTGCTGATCGAGACTGCCTCGGGCGGCGTGGCCAAGGGCCGCACGCCGCCGACGGTTGTTGTCTGAGTCGGCGTCCATTTTTCCAGCACGGAGAGCTCGGCAATGCCGCGGCGGTGAAACCCGGCGACGTCGGTTTCATCAAAAACGAACGAGTCGCGGCCGCGATAACCCGGTTTGGGATCGTAACGGAACGAACCGTTGGCGTTGAGCGTCAGGCTGCCGTGATGTGGCGGGTCAACGAGAATCGCGGAGAGCGGAGCGCCGGAAGGTGCGCTTGCGCCGGCCAGGACGCCGTAGGTCGCGTCGACAATTAGCGGGGCGTCGTGCAAGTCGTTATAGTGCGGCCCGAGGGCGTTGAGCGATCCGCCATTTTGCGCCGAGGAATCGCCGGCGAGCATTTCGCGGCGTTCGAGCGATTCAAAGTGAAGCGATTCAATTCGCTGGGCAAACGTAGTTCGGTGCTGTCGCCAGCGCTTTCGAGGGCGCAACGGGCGGAAAAGCACTTCCAGACTGAACCAGCGGCGTACGATGTGAAACATGGACGAACCCTCATGGTTGGGCGATTGCGGGAAGGAGAAAGGAGAACTGCCGGCGGAAGCCGGTGAGATGGGATGCGTGCCGCGCGGCATGCTTGAGCGAAAGAAGCGACTGGGACGCGCGAGGCGCTTCTTGAGAGGCGCCAAGAAGACGATTCGAGACGATGGCCTGGTTGGCCGATCGCGGGCAAGCGGAGAGGGAAGGAAGGTCGCTCCGCGACAAAGGAATGCGGCGATGAATCGCACGCACTCCAAGATGGGTGGAGCGATGCCGAAGAGCGGGGACGAACGCCCTCACCCCGACCATCTCCCGGACGGAGAAGGAGAAAGAAGCCGCCCTCACGCCAAATGCGCGCAACGTCAGCGGAAGAGCGGAAGAGCGGAAGAGCGGAAGAGCGGAAGAGCGCTGCGCTGTTTGCAGCGAACGCTACCGTTTGCGGCGCTGGGCCGTCGAATGGGTTGTTCCAAGCTATACATCATTGCCCTCGACAGAATCTTGCCTCTTCCGTCCCGAGGAGCAATTGAAAGTAAAACCCGCAAGGCCGGTCTGCCGAGCGAATATGGCCTACTTTACCACGCCGGTCCAGCCTGTCAACCGCGCCGAGGAAATAATTCTGCCGTTCCGCGGGCGACCTTTTTGAGTGGATACGGGTGCGGTGAACGTGACGAGGTGGAACACACGACGAGGTAAAGCTAAACCCCCTGTGGCAAGGTGCGATCTTAGGCCGCGGGCGTGCGCCAAAACGCATCGATGACAACGGCGATCAGCCCGGCCACAACCACGGCCAGGCTCCCTAAGGCGGCAGGGCCAAAGTGCCGGGCGGCGTAAACGACGCTCGTGAAGACCATATAGCCGGCGCCGGCGCAAAAAATGATCGGCAACAACGGAAACGCCGGGGTGCGATAGGGCCGCGGCAATTGCGGCTCGCGCAGACGCAACACAATCACCGCCAGACCCACCAGCGACAAGAAAAACCAAAATGGAGGAAAGGTGAAGCTGGCCATCGTTTCAAAGCCTTGTTGGGCGGCGCCGCGTGAAGTCAGGCCCACCGCCAGGATCAAAGCCAAGGTAATGCCCCCTTGTAATAGAATCGCGCGTGCCGGCCCGTCGAAGCGCGCGCTCCAGACGCCGAGCGGAGCGAACAGCCGGTGCCGGGCGCCCATCGCATAGTAGATGCGCGCGGCGGTGAAGGTCATGCCGTTCACCGCGCCCAGAGCGGAGACGGCCACTAGCAAGCTCACCGCTTGCGCGCCCCAATTCCATTGTCGGCCCACCACTTCGGCCGCGAGCGCGCCGCCTTGCCGCACACCTTCCAGCCCCAGCGCATGCAGGAAGGAGGCGTTGATCAGCAGATAAATGCCGGTCACCGCCAGCGTGCCGGCCAGCAGCGCGCGAAGAATGTTTCGCTCGGGGTGCCGCACCTCCGCGCTCACAAACGCCATGTCGTTCCAGCCGCCGTAAGCGTACAAAATAAAAATAAACGCCAATCCCCAGTCGGTCGAAATCGGCGCTTCGGCGCGCGGCGAGACCGCCGGCGCCGTCGTGCAAAAGCCCACCACGATCACCGCCGCCAAACCCAATACTTTGGCCAGCGTCAGAATGTTCTGCGTCCACTTGCCCGCCGCGACGCCCAGCAAATTGATCGCCGTCATCGCCGCCGTGCAACCGGCGGCGTAGATCACCGGCGCGTGGCGGCCCAACGGCACGACTTCATCGGCATACTCGGCAAAGACGTAAGCCAGCGAACCGATGGCGCCGGGCCGCACCAGCCACAACTCGCACCAGGCGAACATCAACCCCGCCGGCCGGCCGTAGGCCCGCGAAAGATAAACATAGTCGCCGCCGTCGTGTGGCAAGGCCGTGGCCAGTTCCGCATAGCACAGCGAGCCTACCAGTGCGAACGCGCCGCCCAGCAGCCACACCAGCAAGAACGAAAACGCGTCGGGCACGCAAGCCGCGATTCGCGGCGCCGTGACATAGACGCTCGAACCTATAATGATGCCGACGATGATCGAGGTGGTGTCGAACAGCGTCAGTTGGCGGCGAGGCGCCGCCGGTGACTGCTCACTCATGGCTCTACCGCATCATGCGTCCGGGCGAAAGTATTGTCGAAACGCCGCGATCGTCTGCCGCGCGGCGGCGTCGGAATCGGGATAGGCGAAGGCTTCGGCCGAAGCGTATCCCTGATAACCGATCTCCGCCAACGCCGCGGCAATGGGTGCGAACTCGATGTGCCCCATGCCGGCCGGGCGACGGTTGGAATCGACGAAATGAACGTGTCCGATATGCCCGCCTCCGCGGCGAATCGCGTCGGGCGGGTTCGCTTCCTCAATGTTCATGTGGAACAAGTCGGCCAGCAGCGCCACGTTGCGCGTCGCTAATCGCTGGAGCAACCGCACACCCGACTCGACGGTGTTGGCCATGTTGGTCTCGTAGCGGTTCAGCGGTTCGTAGAGCAAACGCGTTCGGTATTGCAGGGCATGTTCGCCCAAGGCGTCAAGCGCTTCGAGCAGATAGGCGGTCGCGGTGGCCTGGTCCGTTCCCTCGCCGCCACGGCCTTGCATCGAACCGATGATGGCCGGCGCCCCCAGCGCCCCGGCCGCGTCGATGGTGGCGCGGATGAACGCGCGGGCTTTTTCTCGGCCGGCGGCGTCGGGCAGTGTCAAGTGCAGGCGGTGTTTGACCCAACCGGCGCCCGTGCCCACCGCCGCCAACGATAAGCCATGATCGCCGAGCAATGTTCGCACTTGATCGATATCAATCGCCTCCGCGCCGGGCGGAAAGATTTCGATCGCGTCGAAACCCAGTTCGCGCGCTTTTCGACAGGCCGCCGGCAGATCATCCCAGAAAATGAACGGCCCGCCCCGCGCTTCTGGCACCAGGCTTATGGTTACACACGATTTTATCATCAACGCTCCTCAATGGCACGGCGGCACAGGCGTCGCATCATACCATGTTTGCCCGCGGAGGTATTGCTTAAAGTGACGTACTGAGAGCGGCTGTCTCGCGATGAAACAATTTGTCGTCAAACAGGCGACAAACACGGCTGCCAACGATCGGCCAGTTTTAGCCCGGATGCAGAAATGAGATTGAAAAACCGAGAGAAAATAGCGCCCGGCAATGCGAATGCAACAATGGCACGCGAATTGCTGCTACAGAAAAGCTAGTGACTGAGGCTTCGCACGCACCCAAACACGCCTCCCGCAAACACACACGAAGGATTTATTCAGATGGCACGCTCTCTTTTTCTGGCCGCTCTGCTCTCGTCTTTTCTG
>DASVGM010000640.1:0-13703 GCA_036379555.1 Pirellulales bacterium
CAAACAAACCAAGCTGGGCGCCGTGCTGCTCAGTTCCGATCGGTTGACGCGTTTGGGTGAGATACTGCGGGAACAATCGCCCGATACTTGGGACGGCGTGCGTGAAGGACTGGGCAGGCTCGATCTGCAGGCCGACGATATGGGCGGCCTGTTCAACGGCGAGATGGGCGCCGCGCTGACCGTGCAGCCGCGCGGCGACCAGCCCGCCTTGCTGCTGGTATTGGGCTGGTTGGAGCCCGGCGAAGAGCTGGCCCCGCGTCTCATGACCGCCCTCACGTCGCTACTCAACGACCGCGCGGACGAGCCGCTGGGGCCTAAGCGCAAAGACATCGAATTGGCCGGCCACGAGGTTCTGCATATTGAAGTGCCCGTCACGAAGCTGTCGCTGCCCGAATTCCCGGCCGCCGACGCCGACGATGATTCGGAAGCCGAGGTCAACCGCCGGGTCGAAGAATATCAAGCGCGGCTGAAAGAGGCCAAGGTGGTGGTGAGCGATCGCCGGCACGTGTTTGTGGCGCGGCTGGGCGGCCGCATTGTTTTTGCCGCCACGCTGCCGCAATTGGGCGACAGGATCAGCAAAAAAGACGCCGCTGAACGCGCGGCCATCGACTGGGACTCTTTGACCGGCCTGGAAGAAGCGACCGCCGCCTTCGGACGCTTTTTGTCGGAGCATGCCGGCGCGGGCCACCCGCCGCGATTGCTGGACGCCGCCGGCCTCAAGTCGAGCTTGCCGGGCGGCACGCCGCTGGTCGAAGCGGCGGCCGATCCGCGGCCGCTGTTGCCGCTGCTGGAAAAACGCGCGAACCCGCGCCTCCGGCAGTTGCTTAAAGCCTCGGGCGCCGACGGGCTGGGGCCGATCGCGCTGCGCTTGGCGCTCGATGGCGCCGTGTTTCGCACGGGCGGCCTGGTTTCCATGCCCAGTCCGCGAGCCGGAATGTTGGGGATTATCGACCAACCGGCTTTGGAACCGGAGCCGCCCGCCTGGGTGCCGGCCAACGCCGCCGGCTATCAGCAAGTGAGCCTTGACCTGGGCAACGTCTATGAGCGGCTCAAAACTTTGGTGGTCGAGCTGGCCGGCGAGCAAGGCCGGCAGAGTTTCGACCAAATCGAGGGTGGAGTCAGGGCATTCACGCAGGCCGATCTGAAAGACCTGCTCGGCGCTCTCGACCGTCGTATTTCGCTCGTTTCTTTTACTCCGCGCGTGGCCGAGGCGCGGAAGCCCGCCGACGACGATGACGAGGATGATGCGGACGAAGCGGGCCCGCGCGTGCTGCAGCGGCTGGGCATCGTTTGCCGGGTCGCGGACGAGGCGTTGTGGCGAAAGGTGCTGGAAACCGCCGGCCAATTGCTGGCGGCTTATGGCCTGAATGCGGTCGATGAGCAGGGCTTTCACGGCTATCGGTTGGAGCGGGAAGAGAATCCCGTGGGGGTCTTTTTAGGCCACGGCTATCTCGTGGTCGGCATCGGCCCCGAAGTGAGCGAATCGTTGCTCTCCGTGCTGCGCACGCCGCCTGAGGGGGCGGCCGCGATGCGCGCCAGCGGGCTGGTTGAGCGGGGCCGCGCCCTCATTCCACCGCAAGCCTGCCTGATCTACGAGCTTGAAGACGCCGGCGCCAGCATCCATGTTACCCGGCAGGTGCTGGAATCGCTGCTCAACGCGTCGTTGCAGCTCGGCGCCGATCAGGTGGGCGTGCATGATACTGGAACTCCGCCTGCGGCTTATGAGGCCGCCGGTTCACATCCGGATGCTGAGCTTCTCAAAAAGCTGAAGACGCTGTTGCCCAGCGACGAAGAGTTGAATGGGCTGCTGGGCGTCGGCGTCAGCCAAACAACCGCCACCGACGACGGCCTGCGGATCGATTCGGCCGTTGAATTGCCGGCGCCATAGGAACCGCCTCCGCGGGGCTCGCCCCTAATGTCATGCGATGAAGCGACAACTTGACATTCAGCGACGGTAGCGGAAGATGCCCTCGGCTTGCCCGAGGGAGTTTTCCGTTGGCCGTCTACAAAGTCGGCGTTCCCTACGTTTCCGATTTTGCCCCGCTTGGCCGCCGCAGGCGGCCAAGCGGGGCAAAATCGGAAAGCGGGGCGCTGGCAACGCCCAATGTAGACGGCCATTGCGAATCTCCACCCGGCAAGCGGGTGGTTCAACCGGAGGTTCCCCAATGGGTTTAATGGTTCGCTATGTGCTGGTTTTCGTGGCATGGTGCATCCTTGCGTCGCTGTGCGCGGGCGCTGGAACCGGACGGCCGTTTTGGGCGGTTCTGGGCGTCGTGGCGGCGATCGCTTGTTTTTACTTCAGCCTGCAACGCCGCAAATGCCCGGCATGTGGTCATTCGCTCATCGGAATAGCTGCCGCGAGAGCGGCTACGTATTGCATGAAGTGCGGCACGGCCTATGACGGCCTTAAAGAATCTTTGCAGCCGCTCGCCCTGCCCGCGGCCGACGAACCTAAGCGTCTGCCCGGCCGACGCGATCCTGTGGCTCCGGATGAAAATCCCTATCGGGCGCCGCAGGAAGATGGAAGTGAACTGCTGAAGCGCCAGCCGCCAAAGCTGAGAACTGTCATCGCGTGCGTTCCGTTTGCGGTTATCTTTGCCATTTCGTTTCTGGTCACGCTGCAAACCGCCAGTCCAACTCTCGGCAGCGCTGTGGCGATTGGATGGACAGGTTCCTCCTGCGCCGCTTTTTGCGCGGTCGCGGTCGGCGCGCTTTTGGAAAAAACGTGGCTGATGGTTACAGGCGCATTGGCAATCTTGATTGGCTTCACGCTGATGTTCACCTTTGTCATCAGCTTTCCTGGCCGGTAAGCCATCGCCGGCGGGCGCCCTGCCTCCACCGCATGTAACGCACGGCTCGGGCCATGGCCCGCCTCGCCGCCAACTCGGTGCAGAGAAGAGGCCACCGGTACTCGGCAGCGGAATTGGCTCAACCCTGAGATCCGCAGCGCGCTGCGGATCTCAGCCGCGTTGCGCGCGGCGCCTTGGCGGGGGCAAAGCCTGGCCTGCGGCGAAATGCCCGACTTTGATTCGATAACGAAC
Organism: Pirellulales bacterium; assembly: GCA_036379555.1. Taxonomy (GTDB): domain Bacteria; phylum Planctomycetota; class Planctomycetia; order Pirellulales; family JAICIG01; genus DASSFG01. The sequence goes on from DASVGM010000640.1 coordinate 3,042, forward strand.
TGAGATTCCATATCGGGTTTGTTCCGCACCGCCACCGCCGGGCTTGCCCCGGTGGAAGCGCTGACTGACAAGCTAGAGCGAACGCACCGACAGGTTCTTTCCGTTTTCGCGTTGCATCCGCCGCCGAAGGCGGCGGATGCAACGCGAAAACAGGGCGCGTTCGGCGCCGTATAACTAGCCAGTCAGTCATCGCTCGACGGGGGCAAGCCCCGATCGTGGCGGAATGAATCTAGTATTAAGCGAGCCGGGGCGCAACAACCGATTTTGCGCCAAGCCAGGCAAAGCCCACCCGAAAACCCAACTGTGGCGCGGCCGGGCCGTCTGGTGCGAGAGATGGCTCGGCGAGCGGCCCCACGGCCACACCATTGCCGCGACCGGAAACATTTGTAGCGGAATGCTAGCTCACAGCCCAGATTTTCCACGCCAGCCATACTAATTCACCGAGACCAATGGCCAGGAACAGCAACGGCAGCCCCAGCCGCGAACCGCGGCTCTTCCATGACGGTCACGTCCCGCACAGTTTCCGCATCAGCGGTTTATCGTGCCCGCCGACGATCCCATGTCGCAGGCCATAGAGCTTCAAGCTTCCCAAAACCGCGAAGCTAACGCCAACGAGTGCCAACGGAAACCATTCCGCAAAGTGTAACACGGCAACATTCCCAACAGCCGGCTCAGTCCTGGCTCGCTTCCGCCAGTACGCGTTCGTAGCTTGCCTTGGCGGAGTCGTAGGCCTGCTTCGCCACGTCGCGCTCGGCTTTACGGATTTGATTGACCTTTTGACGCCAACATTGTTCGACCGCCTTGACGCACCATGCGGCACTTCGCTTACTGGCGCGAACCGGCTTCTCGCCCACGGTCACCCATACGGGATTGGTATGCACGCTGGGCAAAATTCGCACCGCGACCCAAGAAGACTCCTTGATCTCCAGCGGAACCTTGAGCGAGCTAAGCGAACCGTCGGCTTCAATTTCCTGCCGATGTGCGACCTGGCCGTTGACGATCACTTCCACCGGCACTTTACGGGTATCGCCCACGCGGCAACGCTCCAGATGCCAAAAGGGCTTGGCGTCCAGCCGAGATTTGCGAATGCGCCGAGTTTCGTCCGTCTGTTCTTTTTCGAGCATGGCGGCGATATCGCAGGTGACGTTGACGCTGCCGGGCTGCGCCAAGGCCAGCGTACTGATCTTGCCGTCGCTGCCCGGTTCGCCGACGGCCACCTCGTTGACCTTGAAGTCCAGCACGTGGCTCAAGCCATCGCCGCAATAGCTGCGGCCGAGTTTAAGTCCCTCGGTCCAGGCGTCGAAGTCGAGCGGTTTGTCGGTCGGCGTTTTGACGTAGACGCGCCCCAGGCCGACTTTATCGCCGTAGATGCAAGGGAAATCCGTCTCGCCGGAAATGCGTGAGGTCATCCCGCAGTTGAGCGTGTGATACCAGATATTCAATTCCCAGATGGCGGGCGTATCGACGGCGGAAATGAAGTCGCATACACCATGCGCCGTCGTGACGATGTATTCATTCGCGCCGATGCCGTCGAAGGGAGGAACCTCGTAATCGGGGAGCTTGTCGGCCGCCGCGCCCAATGTCGTTCGTTTCGAGTAACCAATCGGCGACAGTCGTTCGCCGCGAGGACCATAATCCGGAAGCCCCAGCCCCCAGCCTGAATGGCTATATCCCACGACGCCGCCTTGTTCCTGCCCCCACTTCAACACCGGCAGCGTCCAACTCGGCCACTGCTCGATCAGCGTCGTGCCGGGGTAATCATCTTCTTTCAGCCGCAGCAGGCACAAGTGCCCGGCGTGCGATGACGGGAAACCGCTGACTTCGACGTCGTACCGCATCAGGTAGTTCGGTCGCGACAGGTCCGACGTTTTACCTTCAAAATGCTGCTTCTGCGTATACCAGCAGGGGCCCCAACTCAGCACGCAACCGACGTTCAAATCTTCGCCCAGGATGTGACGCATCATGTCGCCGGGGCCGACCCCTTCCGTCGGACTGTCGTAATGGGCGCAGCCGGCGGCGTGAACATGATGGTCGCCCGAGTACCAGCCGCGAACCTTAGGTTCAATCCAGCGGGTCAAGCGAAATGCTTGACGGCAACTGGTCTGGCCTGCGGGAACGCTAAAGTGGCGCGTCTCAACAAGGTATTCCGGGCCGCGTGAGACCGTCGCCGTGTAGTCGCCGGGCGGGAGAAGAATCGTTTCTCCATTGGTCCGGTAAACCTGCTTGTGAAAGAAGAAATCGGGCGCCAGGCGCCGGGCGGGATTGGGGTAGACGCGTCCTTGGCGATCGCGCACCACGAGCGCCGCCGTGGCCGGCTTCCCGTCGTGATCGAGAATGTCCAGCGTCACCTCCACAGCCGGGGCGCAATCAAACAACATCGGCAGTTCGCCCCGAAATCCCAAATCTTGCGTCCCCTGTCCGACATGGAAGGCGAGCGTAGCCTCGCGCCGGCCGGCATCGCGGCTGTACAATTGCACGATGCGGTATTCCACTTCCAGCCCGGAAAGGTTGGGCTTGAGCGGTTGCTTGCCAAAAACTTCAATGTCCAGGAAGTGCTGAGCCGATTCCGCCGCGGTGACGAGTTTGCCGGTCGTTTGCGGCTTTTGGCGAGATCCCTTGCCTTGCTCGTAGGTTCGACCGGCCTGCGGACTGCTGACAACGAGTTGCGGCGTGATTCGGGCGGCGTTGTTGACTTTCACCAGAAAAGTCGACCAACCTTGCTGGATCAACTTTTTTGGGGCGTTTCCTTCCAGCGCGGAGACTCGACTCTCAGCGTTGATGGTCACCTGGGCCAGGCAGAGCGGATCGAGCACTTCCTGGATGGCCTGCACCGCGTCGCGGTCTTTCGGCAACTGCATGGCCGCTTTTAGCTTGGCGACGTCTTTTTCGGCCAGCGGGGCGCCGACGTATTCGAGCGCCTCGATCAAGCGCTGGGTCGCCGCCGCCAGGGGTTGCTTCTCGACGGCGACAACGGAATCAAACTCCGCCGCCGACATCGTCGCCAAGGTCGACAGGCCGAGAGTTGTCAAGAACATCCAGTGAAACAGTCGCGGGAACATTGCATCCTCATAAGTTGGAAGGCCGACGAACGCCGTTGCCAATTATGCGACGAAAAGGGCGCAGCGCCAACGACGGCGCGATTGCGAGCGCTTAGGTAGGCTATCCGAAAACTGGGTTTTCGCCGTGGCGGCCTATCGTGGGGCGGCTCGCCGAGCCGTCTTTCGCGTCCAGACGGGCCGGCGGCCCGCCCCACGACGAGTTTTCCGATATCCTCTTACATTGTGGCGCCAACAGATTGTTCGCATGGGCTTGGCGGCCGCCCATCGCCGTTGAACGAAACAACCTTTGCGCCGCTCTTGGAAGACTTAGGCACGGTCTGCTTGGAAATGTCATCAACTTATGCGGCTTGAGCTGGCCGCTCAAGAAATAAATACTACAAAAAAAGGAACGATCACGCTGCCGGCCGCGACCTAGACTAGCGTATGCGCGTCGAGCGGATTAGTCGCTGGGAAGAGTTGGCCGGGCTGGCGCCGTATTGGCATGCGCTGGCGCGCGGCGTTCCTTTTCGCTCCTGGGCCTGGTTGGGCGGGTGGTGGCGGCATTACGGCGCCGATGAAAGCGGCCGGCGCCGTTTGTTCGCCCTGGCCGTTTATGACGATCATAACGAACTTGTCGGCCTGGCGCCCTGGTATCTGGAGAAAACGCGAAACCGCGGCCAGGTCGTGCGCCTGCTCGGCTCGGGCGACGTGTGCAGCGATTATCTTTCGCTGCTGTGCTTGCCCGGCCGCGAAGCCCGCGTGGCCGACGCCTTGGCGAAATGGCTCAGCGATGAGAGCGCCCAGCGCGGCGCGCATCGCTGGAACGCGCTGCTCGTGGGCGGAGTCGATGCCGCCGACGTGGTGACGCAGCATTTCATCGAGCGCATGCGCGAGCTGGGCGCGCCGGTTTATTGCCAGCCCGGCCCCAATTGCTGGCGCATTGAATTGCCGCGAACCTGGCACGAGTTTCTCGCCGGGCTGTCGAAATCGCATCGCAAACAAATCCGCCGGCTCGACGACCGGCTGTTCGCCAGCGGCCGCGCCCAATTGCGCACCGCCGCGCGGCCCGTCGAGTTGCACCGGGGGTTGGAAATCTTGATGGAGTTGCATGGCCGCCGCCGCGGCGAACTGGGCCAGCGCGGGGTTTTCGAGGCCAGCGCATGCGCCGCCTTTCACCAGGAAGCGGCCCAACAGCTTTTTGTCGACCGCGCGCTGCGCCTGTCGTGGATTGAGTTGGACGGGCGGCCGGTCGCCGCGGAATATCAACTCGTCGGCACGCACGCGGTCTACGCCTATCAGTCGGGCATCGACCCGGCGGCGCTCGGCTGCGAGCCGGGACGCCTGGCGATGATGGCCACGCTGCGCCGCGCCATCGACGAAGGCTATCGTTGGTTTGATCTGTTGCGCGGCGATGAGCCGTACAAAGCGCATTGGCGCGCCCGGCCGCGCGGCAGTTTGGATGTGTGCATCCTGCCGGCGAACGGCGCCGATTGGTTCCGGCAACGGGCGTTGGTCGCCGGATGGCAATTTCGCCGCTGGCTGCGGCAGGGATGGAAACAAAACTGAAAGGCGTGAAAATGGCAATCGGACTTGAAAATCTGGCGAACGCGGAGCACGCGGAAAGTTCGCACCGCCGCGCGGCGGCGCATGATCTGGAGGTTTCGTTGCTGGCGGGCGAACAGCGACTCACGGAGATCGCCGCCTCGTGGAACGCCCTGGCCGGCGAGATTCCGTTCCGACGGCATGAGTGGCTCGCCACCTGGTGGCGCCGCTTTCGCGCGCCGGGAGATGAACTGTTTGCGCCGTTGATTTACGACGGCACAGGACGGCTCGTGGGACTGGCCCCTTGGTATGTGAGACGCGATCGCTGGCTCGGCCGTGTGGTGCGGTTTTTGGGTACGGGCAGGGTCAGTTCCGAATATCTGACGGTGCTCGCCGCCCCCGGCGCCGAGCACGAAGTCGCCCGGCGGCTGGCCCGCTGGTTGACCGGCGAGGCGGCGCGATGCTGGGATCTGATTGATTTGGATGGAGTCGATCCCGGCGACATTGTGCTCCAGCCAATGCTGGCGGAGTTGTCCGCCGGCGGTCATGGACTGTACCAGCGGCAGCGCGAGCGGACGTGGCGATTGGAATTGCCTTCTTCGTGGGAAAGTTTTTTGGGCCGGCTGTCCAAGGGACGGCGAGCAAAACTCCGCGTGCTGGAACGTCGCCTTACGGACGGCAAAGTGCAACTACGCCAGGCCCACGATGCGGCGACGCTGCACGAGGGACTGGAGGTGTTTGACCGGCTGCATCGAGCGCGGCGTCTGACTTTGGGCGACGGGGGATGTTCCATCGTGCCCGGCTTTCGTCGTTTCTTGCAAGATGCCGCCACGGCATGCTTGCGCGGCGGCGCCTTGCGGCTGCAATGGATTGAAATCGAGCGGGAACCGGCGGCCATTGAGATCGGCCTGTTGGGCGGCAAGACACTGTACTACTATCAAACCGGCATGAATCCGCGCTTGGCCGAAATCAGCCCCGGCTGGCTCTTGCAAGTGGCTTCGATCCAGCGCGCGATCAACGACGGCCTGGTGTGCTTCGATTTTTTGCGCGGCGATGAGCCTTACAAAGCAAGTTGGGGCGCGCGGCCGCTGCAACTGGCGCAGTTTCGCATTGCCGCGCGGCGGCCGTGGGCACGTCTGCGTCACGGCGCCTGGCGCGCGGCGGTCGAGGCGAAGAAACATTGGAGCCGCGCGCCCGCTGGCAAGCCGCCGGTGTTGGAAAGCGAGGCGACATGTTGAGGACCGGCCTGTTAGCGGCGTATTACCATGCCACGCTGCCGTGGCGCGCCTGGCGCAACAGCCGCGCGCAAGCACACGGCCTGGCGCCGGTGATGATCCTCTTTTACCATCGCATCGCCGACGATCGAGCGAACGATTGGACCTGCCGTTTTTCCACTTTAGTACGGCAGATTCGTTGGTTGAAACGACACTGCGACCTGGTCTCGCTGGAAGAGGCCCAGGCACGCCTGCGCCGGCGATGCAACGCCCGGCCCGCCGTGAGCTTGACGTTCGACGACGGCTATGCCGACAACTACCGGCGGGCGTTGCCGTTTCTTATTGAAGAGCGCGTACCGTGTACTTACTTTGTTTGCACGCGACACGTCGTGGCAGGGATTCCGTTTCCGCACGATGTGGCGCGTGGCCGGCCATTGCCGCCCAATACGCTTGACGAGTTGCGGCAACTCGCGGCGGCGGGCATCGAGATCGGCGCGCATACGCGCACGCATTGCGACCTGGGCGCCGCCTTGGATGAAACGGCGCTGCGCGATGAAGTGGTCGCAGCGCGGAACGAACTGGCCGTCGCCCTGGGCCGTGAGATTCGCTACTTCGCTTTTCCTTATGGTCAGTATGCCAATCTGAACGATCGCGTCTTCGCCATCGCTCGCGAAGCCGGTTACGCGGCGGTCTGTTCGGCCTACGGCGGATATAACTTTCCCGGCGACGATGCTTTCCATTTGCAACGCATTCACGCCGACGACGACATGCTCCGCTTTAAGAATTGGCTGACGGTCGATCCACGCAAAGTGGCCGTGCGGCGCTACACCCTCCGCCGCAAGTTGAGAACCGCGGACGGCCATCTGACGCGCCGCACCGGCAAGAACCATTTCGCCGCGGACGGACAACCATGACCGATCGACCACGACTCAAAACCGATACGCTCGCCGCCGGTATGGCGATGCTGGCGGCGCTCACCGTGGCGCAGCGGCTGATCGGTTTCGTGCGCAGCATGCTGTTCTGCCGCTGGCTCGATGCCGGCCAACTCGGCCAATGGGATTTGGCCTATGGCTTTCTGATGCTGGCCGCTCCGTTGGCCGTGCTCGGCGTGCCTGGCTCGTTGGGCAGGTATGTTGAACATTACCGGCGCCGCGGACAGATCAAGCCGTTTTTGTCGCGCATGTCGGCCGCCACGCTCGCGGCCGCCGGCATTGCCCTGGCAATGATCGCCGTCGAGCGAGATTGGCTTTCCACGCTGCTTTTCAGCCGCGACGACCAAACGGCATTTGTCTTGCTGTTGGCCGTCGTGTTGGCCGCTTGGATCGTGCATACGCTGCTGGTGGGCATTTTCAACGCGCTACGCATGACGCGGGCCGTGGCCGTCTTGCAATTCTGCCATAGCTTGGGTTTCGCCATCATCGGCCTGGCGCTGTTGGCGTCGTTCGAGCGCAGCGCGACGGGCGTCGTGTGGTCGTTCGCGGCGGCCAGCGCCGTTTCCAGCGCGATCGGCCTCGCCTGGCTGGCGGGTTGCTGGCACTCGCTGCCGGACGATCGCGCGCCGGAACTCGAAGCAAGCGACGCGCAACTCACCCTACACGCATTGTGGACGCGCATCGCTCCCTTCGCCCTGTGGGTGTGGATTACCAACGCGCTGGGAAACCTGTTCGGCCTGGCCGATCGTTGGATGATCATGCACTTCAGCGGGCTGAGCGAGGCCGACGCTCTGGCGCAACTTGGTCAGTATCATAGCGCGCGGATCATGCCATTGTTGTTTTTGGGAGTGGCCGAGATGCTCGCCGGCCAGGTAACACCTCACCTGGCCCATGATTGGGAGGCCGGACGCCGAGACGAGGTATCGCGCCGGCTGAATCTCATCCTGAAGCTCTTCGCTCTGTGCCTGTTTGCCGTCGGCACGGCGTTGCTGATCGCCGCGCCGCTCTTGTTCCATTGGGCGCTGGCGGGTAAGTACGCCGCCGGCATGGCGCTGTTGCCGTGGACGCTGATGTACTGCATCTGGGGTTCGCTGGCCGTTGTCGCGACCAACTATCTCTGGTGGGCGGAGCGGGCGCGGCTGGCCAGCCTGGCGTTGGCCCTTGGCTTGCTGCTCAACCTGGCGCTGGGCGCCTGGTTGCTGCCCCGCTACGGACTGTCGGGCGCCGTCTGGGGAACCGCGGCCGCGAACTTGTTCATGCTGGCCGCGATTTACGGCGCGGCGTGCAAGTCGGGCATGCGATGCGATCCTGGCGTTTGTCTCGCGGCGCTCGCACCCTTGGTATTTCTCGGCGGAGCGTGGTTCGCCTTGGGCATGCTCGCGATACTTTGCGTGCTGAGCTGCCGCGGCGGACTATTGTTGTCCAGGGCAGTTTCCGTAGGCAATGAAACTGGGTATGGTGTCACATTCTGGAAGCGAGTACGATCCGATGGCAAATAATCTTCTTTTGGAACCACTCCAAGATTCAGCGAACGCAGAGTATGCGCCGCCGGTCGCGGCGAGCTTACGTCGTCCGTTGCGTGTGATGTTCGTCATTACCTGCATGCCGGTGGGCGGCGCCGAGACACTGCTGGTGAACCTGGTGCGCCGTCTCGACCGCGAGCTTTTCGAGCCGGAGCTTTGCTGCTTGAAATACTTCGGCCCCCTGGGCGAAACGCTGGCCGAGGAAATACCCGCCTTCAGCGGCTTGTTGCGGCATAAATATGACCTGCGCGTGTTGAGTCGCTTGACGCGATTGCTGCGCCGGCGGAACATCGACGCGGTGGTGACCGTCGGCACCGGCGGCGACAAAATGTTCTGGGGCCGCCTGGCCGCTTGGCGTGCCGGCGTGCCGGTTATCGCCTCGGCGCTGCATTCGACCGGCCTGCCCGATCATGTGGAGTGGCTCAATCGGCGGCTCGCGCCCATCACCGACGCCTTTATCGGCGTGGCTCAATCGCACGCGCATTACTTGGTGGAGCATGAAGGTTGTCCGGCGCATAAAGTGCATGCCATTCCCAACGGGGTCGATATCGAGCGGTTTCGGCCGCTCGAGCCACAGCCAGAGTTGCGAGCCAGCTTGGGGTTGAACGCCACGGGGCCGGTGGCCGCCATTGTGGCGGCGTTGCGGCCGGAAAAAAACCACGAACTTTTCTTGCGGGCCGCCCGGCGAATTCTCGATCTCCATGCCGACGCGCAGTTTTTGGTGATAGGCGATGGCGACTTGCGACCGCGGTTGGAGGCCCTGCGCGACGAATTGCGCCTGACCGGCGCGGTGCGTTTTCTGGGTACGCGCGGCGACGTGCCGGAATTGCTGTCGCTGGTCGACGTGCTCATGCTCACTTCGCACATGGAGGCCAGTCCGGTTTCCATTCTCGAAGCGCTCGCCTGCGGCAAGCCCGTGGTGGCCACGCGCGTCGGTTCGATTCCCGAGACGGTTCATGACGGCGAGAGCGGCTATCTCGTCGACGCGGGCGATGTCGAGGCCTTGGCCGAGCGGGTCAACCTCCTCTTTAGCGATCCGGCGCGAGCGCGCCGTTTTGGCGCCGCCGGGCGGCAAACGGTTGTCGAGAACGCTTCGCTGGAGTGCATGGTTGAAGGTTATCAAGACTTGTTGGCGTGGATTTACGCCTGCAAGACCGCACCTCAATGCGCATCGGGCAAAGCGTCCGGCGGCGCGTGATCTGTGTCGGCCGGCAGCACCATCCAGTCGCGAAGTTTCGTGGTTTGATTCTTCGTCTCGCCCCCGGTGGCCAGGAAGAATCGCCCGTCGCCGACGCCGGCGTCCATGTTCTTAGCCGGATTGGAGTCGGCGGTGAAACGAGCCTTTAAGACAGCTTGCCACTCGCCGCCAGTCGTCCGCACCCAGGCATTGCCGAAACGCGCTTTGCGCGTCTTGGTCAACGAGACGCCGTCGCGCCGAAAGTCTTCGACGAACGAGTAGTAGCCGCCCAGGTTCTTGCCGCCGGTGATCGTGGAGAACGTCACGAGATGCGTCCATTCGTCGTCCGGCCCGCGGAAGTAGCCGGCGAACGCGGTGCGATCGCCATCGACCTTGGCCGTAACCAGAAACCGATAGGTGTTACCGACCTTCCAATCGTAATCGAGAAACGATTGCCCGCCGCTCCCTTCGCCGCCGAACCGCTTCACGCGCACGTTTGCGTCTTGATGCAGGATTTTCACGCGCTGCTCCTCGGCCGTGGCGCCGGGATCGTTCCGCGGCGAATCCCAAACCGAAAAGATGACCACTTTCTTTCCATCGCCGAGGTCTTGGATGCCAAAATAGCCCTTGTTCCAGCCACAGGCGCAAAAGTAAGTGCTCGGCGCCGACTGCGCGACTTGCACCTCGTTATAAAACGCGGCGCCTTCGTCAGCGGCGTAGGCCAGATGGACCGAACGGCAGGCTTTGCCCGCCAGGCTTTCGTCGGCGCGCGCCGCCGCGGCGAGACCGAGGCAGCCGGCAATGAAAACGATGGAACGCATTGCTATAGCGTAAGCCCCCAGAATCGGCCGCACAATACCGGCGCCCTGGCGATTCAGAAGCTATCTGGCACGGGGTCGGCTTTTCCGAGGGAGTTTTCACGTTGGCCGTCTACACCGGCGGCATCACGCCCCTGGCCATCAGGCGGCACAGATCACCCGCCGCTGGCCACTGGTCGCTGACCACCGGCGAAAAGTTCCACGGCGCCCGTAGGGTGGGCATTGCCCACCAAGGTCGCTCCGCGACAGGGGAAAAGGTCGCTCCGCGACAGGGGAAAAGGTCGCTCCGCGACGGCGGAAAGCGGTGATGAATCACCGCACTCCAAGATGCCCCGCTGCAAACTGGCAACTTTACCGGCCGCGGCCAAGAAAAAAAGAAAACTCCTCGTGGGGCGACCTTCCCAGGTCGTCAACGAAG
>DASVGM010000641.1:0-3244 GCA_036379555.1 Pirellulales bacterium
CGACCGGCGCCAGAGCCATGGGAGTGCCCGGATGGCCGCTATTGGCCGCTTGCACCGCATCCATCGACAACGTGCGAATGGTATTGATGGAAAGCTGTTCGAGGCTGATCGTTTCAGTCGACATGTGAATCCTATAGAACTGAAGTGCAAACGAACCGAGGTTTTTTGAACGCCCAAGTTTAGCGGTTGGGCAAGGAAATCGTCAATGCAGTGTGCCTGAAGAAACGGTAAACTAAACAACCCCATAAAGCCAAATTCATCGTACACCGCTTCGTGGACGCGAAAAAAATCATGTGTGGCCGCTTTACGTTACGTAGTTCCATGTCCGATGTGGCCAAGGTCTTCGGCGTTGCCGCCGAGGGCGAGGCCGCACCGTCGTTCAATATCGCGCCCACGCAAAGCGTCTGGGCGGTTCGAGCCGCCGCGGATGGCCCACGCGAATTGTGTTCACTTAGATGGGGCCTTGTGCCCTCTTGGGCGGATGATCTGTCGATCGGCAACCGCATGATTAACGCCCGTGCGGAATCGGTCGCCACGAAGCCCGCCTTTCGTCGCGCCTTCAAAACACGGCGCTGTCTGATTGTCGCCGACGGCTTTTACGAATGGCGAAAAGCCGGGCGACAAAAGCAACCGTATTACATCCGGCTCAAAAGCGACCGGCCGGTTGGCTTCGCGGGCTTGTGGGAAACGTGGACCAAAGGCGATGCGCCGGTTGAAACCTGCTGTATCATCACCACCACCGCGAACGAACTGGTGGCGACCATTCACGATCGCATGCCCGTGATCGTTCCGCCGGATGCTTATGAGCGGTGGCTGACGCTCGACGCTGGGGAGGTTGATCTTTTGCAGCCGGTCCTGCGCCCCTATCCGGCGACCGCGATGACCGCCTTTCCCGTCGGCACGCGAGTCAATAACCCGACCTACAGCGAGGCCGATTGCATCGAACCCGATCCGCGGCAAGCCTTGTTTGGTTAACGCCGCCGCGGTGTGGTGGTGCTCAAGCGGAAGTCGGCAAGAACCACATCCGGAGCATGAAGCGCAAATGCCGCCAACCGTCGCGCCAGCTTCGCAGGTGTGGCGGGCGCGAGCGACCGTCTTTGTGTAGCACCGTGGGCACCTCCGCGATCGACAGTCCCTTGAGCGTGGCCTTGATTACCATTTCACTGGCGAACTCCATGCCGGTGGTTCGCAATTGCATGCGGCGGTAAGCCGCCTTGCTGAACGCCCGCAGGCCGCAATGAAAGTCGCCGGCGGGGCAATGAAACAAAAGCCGGCCGATGCCGGTAAGCGCCGGATTGCCAATCCAGCGGTGCTTCCAAGGCATGGCGCCCGGCACGATGCCGCCGCGAAACCGATTGCCCATCACCAGATCGCGGCCGGCGCGCAGTTGCTCGATAAACGGGTAGATCGACGAGAAATCGTAACTGTCGTCGGCATCGCCCATGATGACATAGTGGCCGCGCGCCGCTTCGATACCGCCGCGCAATGCGTTGCCGTAGCCCTTTTCGCCGACGGCGACCACCCGCGCGCCCAGCCGTCGGGCGATTTGACGCGAGCCGTCGGTGCTGCCGTTGTCGGCGATGACGATTTCGGCCCGCAACGCGTGACGCTCGATGGCTTGCCGCGCTTTGCGAATGCAGCGTTCGAGCGTCTCGGCTTCGTTCAGACACGGCATGACGAGCGAGATTTCAATTTCGTCGGCCGGCGATTCCAGCGGCGTGTCGAAGGACTCTTGATCGCGATCGTTCGGCGGCGAGAACAATTTGATCGACATAATGGCCCTCACAATGGTTTCCATTGCAAGCATAGGCCACGATTGGGTCGTGGGTAGTTTTCGGGCCGAAAGCGGGGCGGGCATTGGACTTTTTAGGGCCTGGCTCCGATGTCCAAAGGGATTGGAGAAAACAGCCTCTGGCGACCAGCGCCGCCAGAGGCCTAAAGCGCCTTTGGCGCAGCGGAGGCCCGCATATCCCTTGTCTTACTTGCGTCCCCTACACACACCGTCATGCAATCTCCGGGACCGGCGCGCAATGCAAACTAGGCCGCCCAACTCATTGGTGACGGGCAAGCCCATCCTCCAAGAACGCGACAGTTTTGTCAGGCGCTGTCACAGCCTGAAGTTGAACGTCTGCGCCAGCAGACGTATGAGGCGATGGCCGAGCGTCTGCGGCCGAGTGTGAATGCGAGCGCGACCCTTGTAACCGATGCATAAAACCCCGTCAGGATCGTCGATCGGCACGCGCACCTGATACGACGTCGTCTGCGGACGCTCCACGCCGGCCTCGTCCGTCTTGGTGGCCAATTCGCCGCCCACCTTGTTGCCCAAGTGCCGCGGACTGACCAACAGAGGTTCGTTGGCCACCTCGGTCACGTTGGCATGCAAGTTTCGCAAGGGCAGTTCGTCGAGCTTGAGATCGACATACGGCCCGACGTCTTTGTTGAACGCCATGCGCACGTATTCAATGTCCGATTGCTCGACCACGAGTTGGGCTTCCATCTTTTGCGGATCGCCAATCTGGCAAAAGAAAGTGCCTTGCTGCAAAAAGGCGCTGCGATTGCGATCTTCCAACGGTGTTCCCGTCCAGGAAGAAAGCTGCTTGTCGCTGGTGGGCCGCTTCTCATCCGGCGGCGGCATGACGATGCCCGCCACCGGCGAAACCAGCGTCAGCCGGTTTAAGTCGGTCAGCTTGTCCGCCAGTTGCTCCTTGACCGCCGTCAGCGTGGCCTGCAGCGGCTCAATTTCCAGGGCGGCTTTGTGGTCGCCGGGGCGATAAAGCTCGCTGTTGAGATTTCGCAACTGGATTTCTTTTTGATCGCGCTCGCCTTTGAGCTTGGCCACGTCGAGCTCGACGTCCAGGTTTTTCAGTTTGGCGAGCATGGCGCCGGCTTTCACCTCGTCGCCCGAACGCACGTTGAGATCGACCATCTCGCCGGGCACGGTGACGAAAATCTTCTGCGCGTCGCGGGGCTGAATCTCAAAGGTGCAGTAAACACGGTGCGGCAAAGGCACCAGGAAGATGGCCGACACCGCGGCGGCGATCACGCCCAGCGTGGCGTACATGCGGGGCTTCTTCACTTTTTCAATCCTCCCAGGAACATAAAAAAACTTGCCAAGCTTCCAGAACGGCTGAATCAGCAGGCCGTACAGCGCCGCCACGCCGATTATCTGCCCGATGATTTCCAATCGGTATGGCTTCCATACTTCATACAAAAACCACAGAATGCCGAACACAATCACCCAGCG
>DASVGM010000642.1:0-3556 GCA_036379555.1 Pirellulales bacterium
GCTACCCAAGATCGTGCAGGCAATCTCAAACGCGCAACGCGCGGCGCAGGGATGATGGCGTCACCGGCATTGGTGACGGGCCAGGAAGCCCATTCTCCACCAACGCGGCGGATTCGACGCGGCAAGAACCGTCGTCAAGCCGCGAATTACTGATACAATCAGAAACTTCGGCGCCCGAAAAGCGGCGCAACGACAACAATCGTTCACTGCTCGCAATCGGCATCGATTACTTCCCCCAAGCTAGGCTTTAGCACACATGCGATTGATCGAGCTGTTCCTCTTGCGATCGTTTTTGCTGGTGGGGTTGCCGCTGCTGCTGGTCGTGTTACTGGTCGGGCCGCAACGATTATCCAACGGGCTGAAACGCGCCTGGCAGTGGTTTTGGATGCGCCGCCTGGAACCGGAAGAAATCCTCGCCCAAGTCGTCAAGCAACATGAAGAAAACGTGGCCGCCGTGAAGCACGTCATCGAGCAGGCCGAAGCCGCGGAGACTGAAATCTTGCATGGCATCGAACAGAGCGAGCGAAATACCGCGGCCTTGGAGAAAGATTCGGCACAGTTGGCGGCCGGCGCGGATGAAAATGCCGCCCGTGAAGCGATCTATCGACTAAACTTGGAAAAGCTGGCCCTGGAGAGTTTTCGCCAACAGTTGGCTCGGCAGCGGCAAGTGCTGGCTGACAACCGCCGGCGACGATTCCTGCTGGAGTTGCAGCTCAGGCAGTACGAAGTGGGGCGGAGCATACTCTTGAGCCAACTCGCCGAGGCCGAGCAGGTGGAACAGCAATACACCATCGCCCGGCAGTTCGATCCCTTTAACGCCGTCGCCGATTGGCAAAAGGCCGAGGCCGCGGTGCAGGAGAAGGCGCTCAACGCCAAGGCGCTCGAGCGCGTACAAGCCGATATGGCCGAGCTTACCACCGGACCCATGCCGGAGGTCGACCCCAACCTGGTCGAGCGGCAACTCGCCGAGTTGCGAGCGAAAAACATACAACGCAATGGAAAAGAGCGACTATGAACTTTTACAAACAACCTAAATTCTGGCTGCGCGCCATCGTGATCGGCATTGGGCTGGTCATCGTGCAACAAATCTGGCACTGGGAAGTGGAACGCATCGAGGTGCCTTCGGGCAAGTTCCTGATCCGCATTCATAAATGGGGCCGCGATTTGGCCGAAGGCGAAATCATCGCCCCCGACGAATCGTACAAGGGCGTGATGCTTGAGGTCTGGCCCGAAGGCCGCCACTTCTTGAATCCCTTGTTTTGGAGCCACGAGATTGATTCGATGCTCAACGTGCCGCCCGGCGAATGCCTGGTGCTGACGCGCAAATTCGGCACAGACATTCCCACCGAACGCATCACCGGCAACGGCGATATCCTGGCCGCGCACGACCCCAACCATCCAGAGAAAGGCGAACGGGGAATCGTCAAAGACGTGCTCACGCCGGGCAGCTATCGACTCAATCGGTACGCCTATTCGTGGGAAACGCAAAAGGCTATTGAGATCAAGATCAGCGAAGTCGGCGTGCGCACGCTGAAGGTTGGCAAAGACCCGAGCAAGCTCAAGGCCGAGGCCGATGGCACGGCGTATGTCGTGCCGGACGGTTATCGCGGCGTGCAGCAAGAGACCGTGCCGCCGGGCACGTATTACCTCAATAACTACGTCGAGTCGATCGGCACCGTCGATGTTCGCAGCCATCGCGTTGAATTCCGCGACATTACTTTCCCTTCGCGCGACGGCTTCATTCTCACGCCGCGCGTCGTCGTGGAATATGCGGTCATTCCCGATCGGGCGGCCGAGATGCTGATCCGCCTGGCGGACACGGGCGTGTTGCACCACAACGACGCCACGCCCGAAGAGCAACAACAGAACGAGATTCTGCAAAAAGTGATTCTGCCGCACATCCGCGGATATGCTCGAATTGAGGGCAGCAATTTTGACGCCCGCGATTTCATTCTCTCCGAGGTCGCGTCGGCGCCGCCGGCAGACGCGGCGAAAGACGCCGCGCCGGCGGGTGAAAAAGCCGCCGCGGCCGCCGGCACGCTCAACGCGCGCGAGCGGATGCAAAAAGCGTTGCTCGACAAGGTGAAAGACCGCTGCCAGGCGTTGGGGGTGGAGGTTCGCGCGGTCACCCTGGCCGATCTGCTGCCGCCCAAGGAGCTTTCTGAACAGATCGCCGAGCGCGAGCTGGCGCGTGTCGAACGCGAGAAGAACTTGGCGCTGGTCAAACAACACAAGGCCGAGCAAGAGTTGGCCTCGAAAACCGGCCTCAAGCAGCAGGCGAAAGAGAAGGTGGCGGCGGAAACCATGCTGGTGCAAGCGACCGCCCGTGCCGAGCAGCTCAAGGAAGTGGAAGAATCGCGATTGAAACAAGAATTGCTCAACGCGCAGGTAGCGTTGGAAGCGGCCCGCGACCAGGCCGCCGCCACCGTGGCCAAGGGTGAGGCCGAGGCCAAAGTGATCGACCTGAAGAATGAGGCCGAAGTGGCCGGGCTGCGCGCCGCCGTGCAAGGCTTTACCAGCGCGGAGCATTTCGCGCAGTACCATGTTTTGCAAAAACTGGCGCCGGCGTTGACCGAGATTTTCGCCAGCGACGACAGTGAATTCGCGCGGCTATTCGCCGCCTACATGTCTCGACCGACACAGCCGAAGAGTCAGCCCGCCCCACCGCCGCAGCCGGCGCCGGAGGCCGTGACGGCGGAGAGCGGCGAACAGACGCCGTAAACACTTTACATGGCGCGGCCGGAGGATGGCCTTCCCAGGCCGTCCCAAGAAAGCGCACGGGACGGCCTGGGAAGGCCATCCTCCGGCATTTGCCGCCCAGAAAACATAACGACGACGGAGAACTCCCATGAACGAACCATTTGACGCATTTCAATCCTATCGCCGCGCCGGCTACTGGAAACGCCGAGCGATTGCCGCCGGCGCGCTGGGCGTGATCGGCCTGGCGGCGCTGTCGATCACTTGGAACATCTTTTTTGTCTATGTCACACCTGGCGAACACCTGGTCATCACCGCCAAAGACGGCGATCCCTTGCCGGCCGGGCAGGTGCTGGCCGAAGCCGGGCAAAAAGGCATTCAACGCGAAGTGCTCGGCGAAGGCTGGCATTTCATCCTGCCGGTGATCTACACCACGGTGTTGGAAAAGAACACCGACATTCCGCCGGGCAAAGTCGGCATTGTCACCGCCAAAGGCGGCAAGCCGCTGCCGCCCGGCCGGCTGCTGGCCGAAGAGGGCGAACAAGGCATCCAGCGAAAGGTGCTGCCGCCGGGCACGTATCGCCTCAATCTGCATGGCTACGACGTCGAAGAGGTCGACGCGGTGAGAATCGAACCGGGCTTCGTCGGCGTGGTTCGCCGCGAGCTGGGCAGCGACGGCCGCGGCCGCTTCGCCGATCAGCCCGGCGAAAAAGGCATTCTACGGCAAGTTTTGCAGCCGGGCCTTTACTATATGAACACCAAAGAATTCGAGATCAAACCGGTCGAGGTGGGCATCTTTCAATCGACCTTTTTCTACGATCCCGATCCGGCCCAAAGCACGGCCATTCGCTTCACCTCG
>DASVGM010000643.1:0-4240 GCA_036379555.1 Pirellulales bacterium
CGCCATCTTGAGGACATTCGCCATAACAGATCTCCTTCTGCGGCATTGCCGCTCGGAAACCTGTAGGGCGCAATTTCCCTTTCTCAAGTTGGCTGGTTTTGACGCGCCGATGACGTGCTGGTTTTACGCGCCGACTGACACCGCGGCCGCGTCGTTTTGAAGCTGAGTTGATGCCGCGATTGCCAAGTGATCTTCGGCGAGCGCGTCGGCGGCGGCATCTTTCCAAACCGCAAGCTGGTAAGCGGAGATGTCCGCGGCCAGTTCGTTCAAGGCGGCCTCCGTCTCCTCGCCAATAAGCTGCATGTCAGCCTGCGCCACGGCGATCAAATGCGAAGCGACGACATCGGAACGGCCAGCACCCGCTTGAATCAGATGCCAGACGCACAACCGCGGTGATCTCGCCGGAGATACGACGGTTTCTCGATTCAATAAACGGCATTCTGGCATCTATAGATGGTGATGTCAAGTTGAAAATATAGTATTATTAAAACGATCGTATATATTGGCATGATGACTTCTGAAGTCGCGCTGAAATACAGTGAATGGCGATCGGACGGCACGATAAATGAGTGGGAAAAATAAAGGAAGTCTGGACGGAACCGACCCAATGGCAATGACAAGCGAGAATGCTACGTGGTGGCGCGCTAAAATCGCATGGTCGGCGCCCGGTAGGTCCATGTCGCACAGTCGATTGCCGCGCCGAAGGTATTTGCCGGTCGCCGTCTTTCAATGCCTTCCAGTGACATGGGACAGTCGATCACGTCGGACAAGCTCGGATCGCGTGAAGCAGGGGGGTGACAACCGACCGGCCATGAACGACAATAGGACGACAACTTGTGACCGCCGACGAAGGAAAAAAACCGTGCCTCTAAAAACAGCCCTGTTTTATGTTGTTGTCGTTTTCTTGGCGCCGGCCATCGCCGCTGCCCAGAAGGACGACGCGGATTTCAGTCAAGAACTGCCGCGCATCCCGCCGGTCGAACCCGCCGGCGCTCTGGCGACTTTTTCCGTCGCCCCCGGCTTTGGTCTGGAAATGGTGGCGAGCGAACCGTTGGTTTCCGATCCGGTCGCGGTGGCCTTCGACGAAAACGGCCGGCTCTATGTGGTTGAAATGCGCGGCTACTCCGAACAACACGATGAGATGATCAGCCGCGTGCGACTGCTCACCGACACCGATGGCGACGGTCGCTACGACGAGGCGACGACCTTTGTTGATGGCCTGGCCTGGCCAACGGCCATTTGCTGCTACGACGGCGGTGTGTTCATCGGCGACGCCCCCGACATTCTCTATTGCAAAGACACCGACGGCGACGGCAAGGCGGACCAGCGCCGCACCGTCTTCACCGGCTTCAGCCGCAACAACGTGCAGGGGCTGTTGAATTCGTTTTGCTGGGGCCTCGACAACCGCATTCAAGGGGCCACAAGCTCTTCCGGCGGCAGCGTGCGGCGGTCGGACGACCCCAACGCCAAACCGATCAACCTCAATGGCCGCGACATCGCCTTCGATCCGCGCACGCTGGAGCTGTCGGCCGTCAGCGGCGGCGCCCAGCACGGCATGAGCTTCGACGCCTGGGGCCGCAAGTTCGTCTCCTCCAATAGCGATCATATTCAACAAGTCATGTACGAAGACCGTTACGTGGCTCGAAATCCTTATCTGCTCGCGCCCGGGCCGCGCATCAGCATCGCGGCCGATGGGCCGCAGGCCGAGGTCTTTCGCACCAGCCCCGTCGAGCCGTGGCGCATCGTGCGCACCCGGCTGCGCGTATCGGGCGCCGTGCCAGGTCCGGTTGAAGGTGGCGGCCGTGCGGCGGGCTACTTCACCGGAGCCACCGGCGTGACGATTTATAAGGGGGATGCCTGGAACACTGCGGGCCAAGAATGGGCCGTGGTCGGCGACGTGGGCAGCAACCTGGTGCATCGAAAACGGCTCGACGCGAATGGTTTGGAGTTCGTCGCGCGGCGCATGGACGAAAAATCGGAATTCGTCAGCTCGCGCGATATCTGGTTTCGCCCCGCTCAATTCGTGAACGCCCCCGACGGCACGATCTACATTCTCGACGTGTACCGCGAGGTGATCGAACACCCGGCCAGTTTGCCGCCGGTAATTAAACGGCATCTCGACTTGACGAGCGGCCGCGATCGCGGCCGGATTTATCGCATCGCCCCAGATGGTTTCAAGCCGCGCCCGACGCCCGCTCTGGCTAAGGCCACGACGGCGGAGCTAACCGCGCTTTTAAGCCACGCCAACGCCTGGCACCGCGAGACCGCCGCGCGGCTTTTGTTTGAACGCCAAGACCAACAAGCGGCGCCGCTGCTGGAAAAAGTGGCTCGTGAGTCCAGGTCGCCGCTGGGGCGAATGCACGCGCTGCACGCCTTGGCCGGTTTGCAAGCGCTCACCGCGCCGCTTCTGCTTGGCGGCCTGGCGGACTCCGACGCCGGCGTGCGCGAACACGCGGTTCTGCTGTCGGAACCGTTTTTGAACGATGCACCGCAACTCGCCGCGCGACTGTTGGCGCTGGCGGGAGACGATGACTTGCGCGTCCGTTATCAAGTGGCTTTTTCGCTGGGCGAACTTCGCGCTCCGGAGAGGCTCACGGCGTTGGCGAAACTGGCCGTGCGCGACGGCGGCAATCGCTGGATGCGTCTGGCCGTGCAAAGTTCCTTGGCCGCGGGCGCCGCCGTGGTGGTAAATCAACTGGCGGCCGACGAGCCATTTCGCCAAAGCGAAGCGGGCAAGGTGGTCTTGCAGGCTCTCGCGCGGCAGATCGGCACGGCCAACCGCGCCGACGATCTGCGCGCCGTCTTGCGCACCGTCGAAAGAGAATCCAAGGCCGGCGATCCAACCGCCGGCATCATCGTGCGCGGGCTGGCCACCGGGCTGGCGCAGCGAGGCGTCAAACTGGATACCGCGCTGGCCGGCGACGACGCGGCGACCGCGCGACGAATTCTCGCCGCGTTGCTCACCACGGCGCGTGCGGACGCCGAAAACGAAAAACTGTCCGCCGGGCGGCGCGTGTCGGCGATCGACACGCTGGCCTTGGCGCCCTTCGCCGAGATTGAAGATTGTCTGCCGGGGCTGTTGAATGAACGGCAGCCGGCGGAGGTGCAAAGCGCGGCATTGCGCACGTTGGGTCGGTTTCAAGAAAGCGCGGCGGCCAAGCCCGTGCTCGAAGCCTGGCATGGCTTTGGCCCGGCCGTGCGTCGCGAGGCCGCCGAGATGCTGCTGTCGCGGCCTGCTTGGATTGCGGCCTTGTTCGACGCCGTGGAGAGTGGCGAAGTGAGCGCCGGCGAGATCGAGCCGGCGCGTCTCAAGCTGCTGGCGTCCCACCGCGACATGAACATTCGCCGCCGCGCCGAAAAGCTTTTCGCGTCGCTCGCGCTGGGCCGCCGTCAAGACGTGGTCGAGGCCCACCGCAACGTGTTAAGCCTGCCCGCCGACGCCGAACGCGGCAAGGCCGTCTTCAAACGAGTGTGCGCCGCCTGCCACCGCGTGGAAGGCGTGGGGCATGAAATCGGCCCCAACCTGGCCACCGTGAAAAGCCGCGGCGCCGAGGCGATTCTCGTCAACCTGCTCGACCCCAGCCGCGAAGTGAACCCGCAATTCGTGAACTACGTGCTGCTGACCGACGACGGCCGCACGCTCACCGGCATGGTCACGGCCGAGACGGCCGCCAGCGTCACGCTGCGCCGCGCCGAAAACGCCACCGACACGGTGCTGCGCGTCAACATCGACGAACTGCGCAGCACCGGCCAATCGCTGATGCCCGAAGGCATGGAAAAACAGCTTAACAAACAGGATATCGCCGACGTAATCGCGTATTTGCTGGGCGCCGCGTCATAGCAGAGCGCCCCCCTCAATTGATGACATGAGACAAGAATTGACAAGACGAGGAAACAAGATTGGAGATCGCATCACCGTCAGGGCGGATGTCCATTCCGGCAAACCTTGCGTGGCCGGCACTCGAATCCCAGTGTTGGGCGTGTTGGAGCTGCTCCGTGAAGGGCTGACGTTCGCCGACATCATTCGCGGGTACTACCCCGATCTTTCACTGGAAGACATCCAGGCGTGGGTTCAATATGCACCCGTCCACCGCGTAACCAATGAATCCGGGCTACCAAGATCACCTTGCCTTACGTAAAATACCTTGGGGCTGAGAGCCTCTTGCGTCGGCCTGTCGTTTTTAAAAACCCACTGCCGCCGTTTTCATGGATGCCAAAGTATCTGGGGAAACAGTGCCGC
>DASVGM010000644.1:0-4179 GCA_036379555.1 Pirellulales bacterium
AGCAGCACGTATTCAAACGTCAAACGCCGGCCCGTGCGCTCAAAATAACGGTCGGCGGCCGTCAGAATCGGCCTTATGCCCGTCTGTTTGTTCACTCGCACCAGTTCATTGCGCAATTCGTCGTTGGGCGCGTGCAACGACACCGCCAAATGGTAATGCAAATTAAGCTCGGCGAGCCGGTCGATCGCCGCCGGCAGACCGACGGTTGAAACCGTAATTCGCCGGGCGCTAATGCCCAGCCCCTGAGGGCTGCCCGCCATTTCCAAGGCCGGCAGCAGGCGATCGAGATTCGCCAAAGGCTCGCCCATGCCCATCACCACAATATTGCTCAGCCGTTCGTCAGGGGGAAGCAAACGCGCCAGCAACAGCATTTGTTCGATGATTTCGCCGCTGGTCAGGTTTCGCGCGACGCCCTCCAAGCCGCTGGCGCAAAACACGCAACCCATCGCGCAGCCGACCTGCGTGCTGATGCAAATCGTGCGGCGGCGGCCCTCACGAATCAGCACGCATTCAATTCGCTGAGCGTCGTGCAAACGCAACAACAGTTTCTCCGTGCCGTCGGCGGCGCGCTGATGATGATCGATCGTGGCACTGAATATCTGAAGCTGTTCGGCCAACCGCTCGCGCAGCGACTTGGGCAGATCGGTCATGTCGGCGAAATCGCCGACTCGTCCGGCGAAGAGCCATTGCAGGATTTGGCCGGCGCGATAGGCGGGCAACCCCTGCTCGACCAACCAAGCGCGAAGCTGCTCCGGCGAGAGATCGAGAAGATGCGACATGATGGCTTTCAGCCTCCCGGTTTATAAATTTCGTAAATAACTCACGGCGTCGGCCATCTCTGGCACGGGGTTCGTCGATTGCTCGCGCAACACGGTCCAATAGCCGCGGTAGCCGTGTTCTTCCAAAGCGCCGAACAGCGCCGGCAGATCGGCGGAGCCGCGGCCGAGCTGCACCTCAATGCCGCGGCCTTGCGCCAGGTCGCGCACGCCGTCTTGAGCATAGACGTAAGAAACATCCGGCCCCAACGCCGTCAGCGCTTCTTGCGGCGAAAAGCCGTTGATGATCAGCTTGCCCGGATTGAAGGCCACGCCCAGCGAGCCTGGCGGCAAAGCCTGAATCAGCCGCGCGAGGTCGGCCCCCGATTCACTGCCGGTTTCGGCGGCGATGAGCGCGCCGGTTCGCTGACCAAATCGCCCCAAATCGGTGAGCGCTTCCAGCAGCAAGTTCCAGCGGGGGCCTTGTGGTTCTTCGGGCACATGGCCCACCTGGTTGATAACCCAAGCGGCGCCTAAATCATAGGCGAATTTCAGGGCGGCCTTGGTGGCTTCCATGCGGCGGTCAAGATCCTCGTCGGAATCATAACCGCGCCGCGTGCGAAAGCCGACCGCCGCCACGCGCACCTCGTAGTCGTCGAATGTTTTGCGCAACTGGCGAATGCCCGTCTGCGAAAGCGATTGCGGATTGATGTCGCCGCGCGCGTCAAGCTCCACCGCATGCGCGTTCCATCGCTTGACAATCGGCAACAATCGGTCCAGCGGCATTCGCATGCTTTTTGCTTGCACCGCGATTTTGATTTCTGGCACTTCTATTCCTCTGTTCCCTACAGACGTCTCGTTCGTAATCGTGTGAAATACAATAATAACGAATCGGCCATCCCACCGTACCGGCAGGCGGCAATCGATCGAACCACGGCGATAAGGCGGTTCCGCCGCGACGAAAAGCGGTGATGAATCACCGCACTCCAAGAGGCTTATTCCTCACCACCGCTACAATCCGCCGGGTATGCCGGACGAACCGCCGCCACGGCCGATACCCACGATATGCTGCCTTGTCTTTTGATTCTATCCGCGTTTGGCAACATGGCCACCATGCGCCGCGCGGATGCCGTCACGCTTTATCAGTGTGGCTTTGAAACCGAGGCCGACGAAGATTACGACAATTGGCCCGACGGCTGGACGCGCCGGCGCGGCCCCGGCTTTCCGCATTATCTGCCGATCGTCATTTCGCCCGAATCGGAAGCGCCCGGCGGACGTTCGTTGCGTTTTGATCTTGATGGCGCGGGCGCCTGCGCGCATAGCCCGCCCGTGGCCATTGATGCCCGGCACGACTTCGTCTTGCATGCTAATCTCTGCACTCGCGGCCTGGCGCATGACCGCGCCTGGGTGAGCGTGGTGTTTTTGAACGGCGAGCGGCAGCCGGTCGAGACGTTTGATTCGGAAAAGTTCGGCGATACGGCGGGCTGGCGTTTTGTGCGGCTGGGGCCGATTCGCGCCGTGCATCGCGACGCCCGCTGGGCCTGCGTGGCCTTGCACCTCGAACCGCAAGCCAAACAAGACCTGCATGGCACGGCCCTGTTTGACAATCTCTGGTTCGCCCAGGTGCCGCGACTCGAGCTGCAAATCGCCGCGCCGCGGCTGCTCTACGGTTTGGATGAGCCGATTCTCGTGCGCTGCCGCGTTTCGGGCTATGGCGACGCGCCGCCCGACGTGCAGTTGGAGCTTGCCGATTCCGCGGGCAAGCTGATTGTCCGACAGCCGTTGCCGATCGAGCGCGTCAACGCCGGCAACGATCGCGGGGGCGACGATGATTACCAAGTGGCCGAGGGCCAGTGGCCGCTGCCCATTTCGCAGCCAGGCTACTATCGCTTGCGCGCCAAGGTTTCGCACGATGAAAAGCTCGTGTATGAAAGCGAATTGCGACTGGCGGTGGCCAACATGACCGCGCGGCCCGAACAAGGCGAATTTGGCTGGACCTTGCCCCACGGCGAGCAAGCGCTTTCTTTGGCGACGTTGGCGCAGTGGGCCAGCCACGCGGGCTTGCACTGGATCAAGTTTCCGCTTTGGTATGATGCTCAAGACCAGCCGCGCGTGGAAGCGCTGACCTGGTTCGCCGACCGGTTGAATGCGCAGGGCATCGGCTTGATCGGCCTGCTGGGCGACCCGCCGCCCGAAACGCGGCGGCTTTTGGACTTCGCGCCCGGCTCGCCCGTGGCCGATCTTTTCACGCAAGACGCCAATCTCTGGTATCCGTCGTTGGAACCGGTCATGGCGCGCTTGTCGCTCAAGGTGCGCTGGTGGCAACTTGGCTACGACAATGACAGCAGCCTGTCGAGCGTGGCCGATCCGATCGCCACCATCCGCCGCGTGAAAAAGCAACTCGACGAGATTGGGCAAAACTCTCACGTCGGCGTCGCCTGGAACTGGGTCGATGCCGTTCCCGCCGGCAAAAAGGTGCCCTGGAGCTTTGTTTCGCGCTCGTCCGAGCCGGCTTTGGCGGCCACGGAACTGGCGGCGTACCTGGAGGCCACTCGCCCGGCGTCCGGCAACCAGTGGATTTCGCTCGACCCGCTCGACCCCACGAAGTACGACACGGCTGTGCGCGCCGCCGACCTGGTGCTGCGCCTGGTGGCCGCCAAAGAACAGCACGCGTCGAAAATCTTCTTGAATGACCCGCTCAACCCGGCCGGCGGCCTGGTATGCGAAGACGGCGGCGCCGGCGAATTGCTGCTCCCCTGGCGCAGCGCCGTATTTGCTTTGAGCGGCGCTCGATACCTCGGCCGGCTGCGTTTGACGGAGAACAGCGAGAACCGTTTGTTCGTGCGCGGGCGAGAAACACTCGCCGTTGTCTGGAACAGCGTCGAGACGACCGAGCCGATCGATTTTGCCGACGAGCTGAAGGCGAGCGACGTCTGGGGCCGCGCCGTCGAGGTCGATGGCGGCGGGCCGGCGTCTGAGGTGAAGGTGGGGCCGCTGCCCATTTTTCTGGCGGGGCTGAACGAGGCCGTCGTCCGCTGGCGAATGTCGGTGGCCACCGACCGTCAGCGGTTGCCCAGCACCTCCGGCACGCCCCATTATGTGCGAGCGCGATGGCGAAATTGCTTCGATCAATCGGCCGGCGGCGCCGTGCGCGTGACTCCGCCGGATGGCTGGCGCGTCGTTCCCGACGTGATCGACGTGAAAATGGCGGCCGGCGAAACCGCGGCCCAAACGCTAGAACTGATCATCCCCTCCACCGCAAGCTGCGGGCGAGAATCGCTGCGCTTCGACTTTGATATTCGGGCCGGAAGCCACCACCAATTCAGCGCCAGCGTGCCCATCGAGCTGGGCCTGGGAGACGTGCAACTGGATCTGACAAGCCACTTGAACGACAAAGGCGAGTTGGAGATTGAGCAGAGGCTGA
>DASVGM010000645.1:0-2899 GCA_036379555.1 Pirellulales bacterium
CCATCGGCAGCGCGTGAAGCCCCCGTGGACGATTTAGCCGCGGGTGAGCGCGACGGTATCGCATTGCCATCGGCGCCCGCGGAAGCCGCGGCGGCCGCTGGGCTTATGTCAGTCGAACCCGCGGACTTACCAGCCGAGCCCCCACAAGCGTCGCTTGACGCGCCCAGCCCCTTGCCAAACATGTTGCCGGAGGGCTACGTGGGGCCACGCGAATTTAAGTTGCGTAGCGCCGGCGATTTGCACGCGGCGCTCGAACAGGCCGAGCTGGCGCTGCGTTGCCCGCGATGTCAGATGCCCGGAGCGGTGCGGCTGGTGTCGTTCGACTCGGCGACGGACAATCCACCGGGCAAAGCCGCCTCGCCGCCGTGTGATGTTTGCCGTGGCAAGCCGGTGCTTCATCTTGGCACGGAAGGCTTCACACAACTTTGTACACTTGGCGAAGCCGTCACTTTCGTGCGGTTTGGCGAGGACGACGGCCAGCGAGAGCAACTTCGTGACGCCGCGGAAACCATTCTGATGGCCATTGGCGGTCAGCGTGACAAGCGTGAAACCATCGGTCGCTTGGCGGGAGCATGGCTCGCGGACGGCGCTCGACAAACCAATGGCATTGTGCTGGCCGGCACGGTTGAAGACGCGCGTCCCCAGGGCAATTTGTTCGCCATTCGATTGATGCTGCTCAATTGCGGCAAGCACGTTGAAGTCGTCTGCCGCCAGCCGCCGGAACCCGCGCTCGCTCGACGCGACCACGTTGTCATGCTGGGCAGCATTATCGATCACCCGGAAAACAATTTAGTTGGCTACGCCGGTGATGCCGAGCAGGTGATCTGGGGGGGGATGCATTTTAAGGTGGTGGATTGAAACACCTGTGAAGTCGCGGCGACGCTGGTATCATATACCGCACGCGGGCAGGAATGAGGCGTTTTTTTACGCGCTCAAGTAGGATGGGCTTCCTAGCCCGTCACCTTAGCTGGTGACGGGCCAGGAGGCCCATCCTCCGGTGGCACCGATTGTCTCATTCCTGTCCGCGTGCGGTAGATCCTGTTTATCCCGGCGCGAGAAACGGTGGCGATTCATGGCGGAAAAAGCATATCTGGCGGCTGACCTGGGCGCCTCCGGCGGTCGAGTGTTGGCCGGCTTGTTTGATGGCGAGCGTATTCGACTGGAAGAGCTGCATCGCTTTGAGCATCAGCCCGTGGAGGCGGCCGGCAGTTTGTACTGGGACGTGTTGCGGCTCTGGTCGCACGTGCGCGACGGCTTGCGTCTGGCATCGCAACGGCTGGGTGGTCGCATTGAAAGTATCGGCGTCGATACCTGGGGCGTCGATTTCGCGTTGTTGGGCCGCGGCGACGTGCTGCTGTCAAACCCGCATTGCTATCGCGATCCGCGCTGCGCCGGCATGTTGGAGCGAGCCATTGAGCTGGTCGGCAAGAAAGAAATCTTCGCCCAGACCGGTTTGCAGTTCATGCCGATCAACACGCTTTATCAATTCCTGTCGTTGAGCGTGCAGCGTTCGCCGCTTTTGGAAATCGCCGAATCGCTGTTGTTGATGCCCGACTTGTTCCATTGGCTGCTAACCGGCGTGAAGGGAAATGAATACACCAACGCCACCACGACGCAATTCTTCAATACCGCCCGGCGCACTTGGGCCGACGACCTGCTCGCCCGGCTCAACTTGCCGCGGCACATTCTGGGCGAAGTGCTCGAACCGGGCACGCGGCTGGGTCCGTTGCAACCGCAAGTCGCCCAGGATACGGGTTTGAGCGGGGTCGAAGTGGTCTTGCCCGGCACGCACGACACGGCCAGCGCCGTATTGGCGGTGCCGGCCGCCGGTCACGGCGGCGATCAACCGGACTGGTGCTACATTAGCTCCGGCACCTGGCTCTTGATGGGAGTCGAACTGCCGCGGCCGGTCATTAACGACGAGTGCCTGGAACTGAATTTCACCAACGAAGGGGGCGTTGGCCAAACGGTTCGCTTGCTGAAAAACATCACCGGGCTATGGCTGTTGCAAGAGTGCCGACGTGTGTGGCGCGAGGCGGGCCGCGATCAGACCTGGGACGACATCTGCCGGCAGATGGAAGCCGCCGCGCCGTTGGCGTCGTTGGTCGATCCCGATGACGCCGCCTTCCAAACGCCCGGCGACATGCCGGCCGCGATCCAAAGTTTTTGCCGCCGCACCGGGCAAGCGGCGCCTGAATCGGTAGGGGCGATTGCCCGTTCGGCGATTGAAAGCGTGGCGTTGAAATGCCGCTGGGTGTTGAGCGGCTTGGAGAAGCTTACAGGCGGGCACCTGAAAACGATTCACATTGTCGGCGGCGGCACGCAGAACCGCATTCTATGTCAGGCCATCGCCGACGCCTGCGGCCGCACGGTGGTGGCCGGCCCTGCCGAGGCGACGGCGCTGGGCAACGTGATGGTGCAAGCGCTGGCCTCGGGCGCCGTCGGTTCGATCGCCGAAATCCGCGATTGCATTCGACGTAGTTTCGCGTTGGATCGCTATGAGCCTCAAGAGGTGGCCCGGTGGAATGAGGCGTATGGTAGGTTTCGAGGTTTGTTGGATAGGGGATAAATGAAACGGCGCAGCTAATGCAAATGACGCGCCGGCGGCCTTATCTCGACAGATTCTATGAGCGATATTCATTCATCAAGCACCGCTTGGCCGGCCCGACGCGTGGCATTGGCCACTTGCGCCAGCGCCGCCGTCGTCGGCCTCGCTCTGCTGCTTTACTACTTTGGCAACGTCTTTTTTCTGTTGCTGATTGGCATCATGCTGGCGATCGCTCTCGGTCCGGCCGTTGCGTTGGTGCAGAGTAGCGGCGTTTCGCGGGCGACCGCGTCGGTGATTGTTTATCTGCTTCTCGCCGGCCTGTTGCTGACGGCGGCTGGTGTCGCTGTTCCG
>DASVGM010000646.1:0-6639 GCA_036379555.1 Pirellulales bacterium
CAGTCAGCGCTTCCACCGGGGCAAGCCCGGCGGTGGCGGTGCGGAACAAATCCGGTATGGAATCTCAACTCATTATCGCATCAAAGTCGGGCATTTCGCGCAGGCCAGCTCCCATCTAAAGCGCGAATAAGACGCGACAAACGTGGCTCATTGCCGGCCAGGTGGAGAATAGATTAAAACACGGCATGCCGGTCGTCGCCCCATTGAGCATCTCGACGCCGGCGTTTCAAATTCTATTCCACCAACAGAAAGGTAAAACTCGCAGTGACCATTACGAACGTCGGTTCGACAAAACGCTACTCGGAAGGCTGGGAAAACATCTTTCGCGGCAAGAAGGCAACCAAGACGTCCCAGCCGGCCGCCCAGCAGAAATCGCCCACCAAAAAGAAGGCCCGTAAAAAATGACGCCGATTCCGGCATCGCCAAGCGTGGCAACGGCATCGCCCGGCAAGTACACTGTCATTCGCTGCCAACGATCTTCACTCTATTATGCCGGATAACCATCTATGAGATTCGCACTCGTCCTGTTGGTTCTTTTTGCCTCGATGAACCAGGCCGCCGCCCAGTGGCAGCGGGCCAAAGGGCCGCTCGAAACACGCTGGGCGAAAGACGTCTCGCCCCAGCGCCCTTTGCCCGAATATCCTCGCCCGCAGATGCGACGCGAATCGTGGCAAAACTTGAACGGCCTCTGGGAATATGCCATCCGCGACAAAGGCGAGCCGCGGCCCGAAAAGTTTGACGGGCAAATCCTGGTGCCATTTCCGGTGGAATCGTCCCTGTCGGGCGTGATGAAGCGGGTTCAGCCGGACCAGCGGCTTTGGTATCGGCTCAAGTTCACGCCCAGTTTGAATTGCTCCGCCGACGAGCGCCGGCTGTTGCACTTTGGCGCCGTTGATTGGGAAACCACCGTCTGGGTCAATGGAAAGAAAGTGGGCGAGCACCAAGGCGGCTACGATCCATTCACCCTCGACATCACCGCCGCGGCCGCCGGCAAGGGCGAGCAGGAGATCGTCGTTTCCGTTTGGGATCCGACCGATAAAGGACCGCAGCCGCGCGGCAAACAGGTGAATCGTCCCGGCGGAATTTACTACACGCCCACCACCGGCATCTGGCAGACCGTCTGGCTCGAAACGGTGCCGGCGGCGCATATCGACGCGCTGAAAATCGTGCCCGACCTCGATCACAAGCAGGTTTTCATCTCCGTCGTCGCCAGCGATCAGGCGAAGGCGGGCAAGGCGCGCCTGACGGCGACCGTGACCGGCGCCAGCGCCGGCGCGCGGCAAGAAAAGGTTGCGGATGTATCCGCCAGCGGCGGCGTGAATGAGCGGCTCACGCTCCAACTGCCCGACGAGGCGCATGCCTGGTCGCCGGATGAGCCTTGGCTCTACGACTTGACCGTCACGCTCACGTCAGGCGACAAGCCGGCCGACAAGGTGCAAAGTTACTTCGGTCTGCGCAAGGTATCGCTGGGGCAGGACAAAAACAACGTGACCCGCATCTTTTTGAACAACCGGCCGCTGTTCATGTTTGGCCCGCTCGATCAGGGCTTTTGGCCGGACGGTCTTTACACCGCGCCCAGCGACGAAGCCTTGCGTTACGACGTGGAACTGACGCGCAAGATTGGCTGCAACATGTGCCGCAAGCACGTGAAGGTCGAACCGGCGCGTTGGTATTACTGGTGCGACAAGCTGGGGCTGCTGGTCTGGCAAGACATGCCCAGCGGCAGCCATTCAGTGGGGCCGGGCAAGGGCGAGATCAAACGCTCCCCCGAATCCGCGCGGATTTACGAAACGGAACTGCAAGCCATGATCGACGCGCTGCACAACGTGCCCAGCGTGGTCATGTGGGTGGTCTTCAACGAAGGCTGGGGCCAATTCGATACCACGCGCATTACCGAGTGGACCAAGAAATACGATCCGACACGGCTGGTGAATTGCGCCAGCGGTTGGAACGACTATCCGACTGGCGACGTTCACGACATTCATTCCTATCCGGCGCCGAGGTCGCCCGAACCCGAGCCGAAGCGAGCGGCCGTGCTGGGTGAGTATGGCGGGCTGGGGATGCCGATCAAAGGGCACACTTGGGTGAACGAGAAAAACTGGGGCTATCGCAGTTACGCGGACGAAATCGCGTTATCGCAGGCGTATTTTGGTTTGCTCTTTGGGTTGCGGCAATTGATCGGTGAGCCGGGCCTCTCGGCGGCGGTTTACACGCAAACGACCGATGTGGAAACCGAGGTGAACGGCCTGCTGACGTACGATCGCGAAATCGTGAAGATTTCGGCGGAGCGGTTGGCCGCCGCGCATCGGCTGTTGTACCTGCCGCCGCCGCGGCTCTTGGCGGTCGTGCCCACTTCGCAAGAAACGGCCAACAACTGGCGATATACCACCGGCGCCCCCGCCGAGGGCTGGATGAAGAGCGACTTTGACGATGCCTCGTGGGCTTTGGCGCCGGCTGGGTTTGGCCGCAAAGACACGCCGGGTTCCGTGGTGCGCACTGAGTGGAAGACGGACGATATATGGATGCGGCGGACGTTTGATTTGCCGGCCAGCGCCGTCGGCGAGGGCCTGCTCAACGATCCGAACCTGATGGTACACCACGACGAAGACGCGGAGATTTACATCAACGGCGTGCTGGCCGCTTCGCTGCCCGGCTACACCGTCGGCTACGGCGCATTTCCCATGAACGACGAGGCGCAAGCGGCCTTGCGGCCCGGCAAAAACGTGCTGGCGGTGCATTGCAAACAGACCGGCGGCGGACAGTACATCGACGTGGGAATTGTGGATGTCGTCGAGCAGGACGAGAAATGAGCTAGCCGCTGACGTCGCGGCAATGGAAAAGACCGGCAACGATTGACGCCTTTTGCGGCCGTTGTGGTATGCTATACCGCACACGGAGTACCGGATGTCGCACCTTGCAACGATCATCGTCTTAACGCTGGCCGCGTCGGCGGGCGACGGTCAAGTTGACTATCAGCGCCAGGTCAAGCCGATTCTGCGCGCGCGCTGCTTTGCCTGCCACGGCGCGCTCAAACAAGAAGCCGATTTGCGCCTTGATACGGGCGAGTTCATCCGGCGCGGCGGAGCCGATGGCCCGGCCGTCCAGCCGGGCAATCCGGCCGCCAGCCGCCTGATCGAGCGCGTCTCGGCGGCCGATCCCGCCGAACGTATGCCGCCCGAGGGCGCGCCGCTGTCCGCGGATGAAATTGCCACGCTTTCGGCATGGATCGCCTCTGGCGCCGCCACCCCCGCCGACGAAAAACCGCAGGACGATCCCACCGCGCACTGGGCCTTTCAGCGGCCACGGAAATCTCCGCCGCTCGCCGCCCGGCCCAATTGGTCGATCAATCCCATTGACGCCTTCATTTCCGCGCGTCACCTGGCGGCGGGAATCGAGCCGCTGGGCGAGGCCGATAAAGCGACCCTCTTGCGGCGCGTCTCGCTCGATCTGGTGGGATTGCCCCCGACGCGCGACGAACTTCACGCTTTTCTGGCCGATTCTTCCGCGGCGGCTTATGAACGGGCCGTCGATCGCCTCTTGGCCAGTCCGCAATACGGCGAGCGTTGGGGCCGACACTGGATGGACGTCTGGCGCTATAGCGACTGGTATGGCCGCCGCGCCGTGCCCGACGTGATGAATAGCTATCCGCACGTCTGGCGTTGGCGCGATTGGATCGTGCGCTCGCTGAACGCTGACAAGGGCTACGACCAAATGATCGTTGAGATGCTGGCGGCCGACGAAGCGATGCCCGGCGACGACGAGAACGTGGTCGCCACCGGTTTTCTCGTGCGCAACTGGTTCAAGTGGAACTACGAAAACTGGATGAAGGACAACGTCGAGCATACCGCCAAGGCGTTTCTGGGGCTGACGCTGAACTGCGCCCATTGCCACAACCACAAATACGACCCCATCAAGCAGGAAGAATACTTCCGCTTTCGCGCGTGCTTTGAGCCGCTGGAACTGCGTCAAGATCGCGTGGCCGGACTGCCCGATCCGGGGCCGTTCAAGAAGTATGTCTACGCGCAATCTTATGGACCGATCGCCGCGGGCCTGGTGCGCGTCTTTGATGAAAAGCTCGACGCCCAGACGTTTATGTACGTGAAAGGCGATGCCCGAAATCGCATGGAGGGCAAACCTCCGGTGGCGGCGGGCGTGCCCGCGATTCTGGGCGAGCTCGATTTCAAGGTGCTTCCGCTCGACCTGCCTCCACGGGCGTATTACCCCGGCGTGGCGTCGGCGATTCGCGCGGAAGAGACGGCGAAAGCGGCAGCCGAGCTGGCCGCGGCCAAAGAGTTGCTGGCCAAATCACAGGCGAGAGTCGCGGCCGCTGAAACGCTGGCTCAGCCACAGCAAGAACAACTCGACGCGCGGTTGTCGTATCGGGTTGACGAGCAACACGTCGCCAGCGCCGCCGCGCGCGAGCGCGCCTTGGCCGCCCGCATTGCCGCCGATGACGCCCGCTATCTCGGCCTTGGCGATGCCGCGGCACAGGCAAAAGCCGCCTGGCAGGCAGAGAAGCAAGCGACTTGGGAAGACGCTCAGTTGCGGCTGGCGCGTGCCGAGCGCGGTTTGAACGCGGCCGAACGGAAAGCGGCGGCCGACACCAGCACCAAACCGGAATTGGACAAGGCGCAGAAGGAATTGGCCGACGCGCGGGCGGCGGCCGACGCCTCGCGGGCGGCGCTGGCCGGTTCCGGCGATACCTATACTCCGCTCTCGCCGCTCTACCCCGCGAAGAGCACTGG
This sequence comes from Pirellulales bacterium, assembly GCA_036379555.1. GTDB lineage: Bacteria > Planctomycetota > Planctomycetia > Pirellulales > JAICIG01 > DASSFG01. The sequence continues at coordinate 4,746 of DASVGM010000646.1, forward strand.
CCGCCGCCTCGCCTTGGCCAAAGCGATCGCCAATCCGAACAACCCGCTGACGGCCCGCGTGGCCATAAACCATCTTTGGCTTCGTCACTTCGGCCGCGGCCTGGTCGAGACGCCCGCCAACTTTGGCAACAGCGGCCGCCCCCCTTCGCATCCCGAGTTGCTCGATTGGCTGGCGGTGGAACTGATGGAGCAAGGTTGGCGAATGAAGCCGATTCATCGGCTCATGGTCACCAGCCGCGTGTATCGACTGCGCTCGCAGGTTGGTCAGCCCGACCAGCCGAATCTGGCGATCGATCGCGACAACCGCCTCTACTGGCGGGCCAACACCCGCCGCATGGAGGCCGAATGCGTGCGCGACAGCATCCTGGCGTGCGCCGGCGAGCTTGATACCACGATGGGCGGCCAAGAGCTTGACGCGGCGCAAGGGATGACTTCTCGCCGCCGAAGCCTTTACTTTGCGATTCACGGCGAGGCGAAGATGCCGCTGCTGGAACTGTTCGACGCGCCGGACGTCTGCGATTGCTACGAGCGTGTTTCGTCCGTTCGCCCGCAACAGGCGCTGGCGTTGGCCAATAGCGACTTGCCGCACTCGTGCAGCCGTGTGCTGGCGGAGAGTCTCTGGCGCGCGACGGCGAGCGTATCCGATCCGGCGGGGCGCGAAGCGGAGTTTATTCGCGCCGCGTTCGAGCGGATTCTTTCGCACGCGCCGAACGAAGCGGAGCTGCAAGCCTCGCGTGATTACCTCGCTCTGCAAACACAAGACTTGGCCGCCGCACAACCGCCGCCGGCGCCCGTGACGCCGCCGGCGAGCGATGCCGCCGGGCGAGCGCGTGAAACGCTGATTCACGCACTGTTCAACCATAACGATTTCGTGACAATCCGTTAATTGACCGCTAATTGGCCGCTCATGCCATGACGATCTCATCCGACTTACGCCGCCATACTTGCCATTGCCCCGGCCGCGTCGCGCGGCGCGGTTTCTTGGCCGACCTGGGACTTGGTTTCACGGGGTTGGCGCTCGGCGCCCTGTTGCAACGCGACGGAATCGCACGCGCCGGCGAGCAAAGCTTCTTGCCCGATGGCCGGCCGCACTTTGCGCCACGGGCGAAAAATGTTATCTGGATCTTCCTTTCCGGCGGCGTTAGTCATCTTGAAACATTCGACCCCAAGCCGCTGTTGAACAAGTTCGCCGGCAAGACCTACGACGAAACCGGACTGCCCAACCCGCAAAAGCTGCCGATCTACCGCGAGCGGTCGCGGTCAGTCGTGGGGTTCGATCGCGAGGTCATCTCCAAGATCATGCCGCTGCAGGTGGGCTATCAAAAGCGAGGCGAGCTTGGTTGCGAGGTGAGCGACTGGCTGCCGCACCTGGGCAGCGTCGTTGATGATCTTTGTATCGTGCGATCGATGTACACCACTGACAACGACCACGGCGCCGAGTTTCAGTTCCATACAGGCCGGCACGTGCTCGACGAGCAGCAGCCCACCATTGGCTCATGGATCAGCTATGGCCTGGGAACGCTCAACGAGAACCTGCCGCAATTCATCTTTCTGGGCCAATATAAAGACCCGCGGGTGAAAAAAGATTTCGAGGCGCATTATCTGGGGCCGCAGCATGCCGGTGTGGAATTGTCGCTCGATCCGGCGAACCCGCTGCCGTTTGGCCGTCGTCCGGAGGCCGTGTCAGCGGCGGAGCAGCGCAACGAATTCGCCTTTATCAACCGGCTCAATCAATTGACGGCCGTTGAATATCCGGAAGACGAGCAACTTCGCGCCCGCATTCACTCTTACGAGTTGGCTTATCGCATGCAGATGTCAGCGCCCGATGTCCTGGATCTTGCCGGTGAAACGCAGGAGACCCAACGGCTCTACGGCATCGACCAAGAAGCGACGG
>DASVGM010000647.1:0-5814 GCA_036379555.1 Pirellulales bacterium
GAGCCTATCCCAATATCGGCGGGCAGGCGCGACGCCTACATCACAAGCCGTTCGGGAAAAAAGCTTTGGGAGGCTATCCGAAAACTCGAGTTTGTAGCCGAGACAGCCCATCGTGGGGCGACCTGCCAAGTGCGTTGTCCAGACTTAATCTTCGGGTTCGACTCGACTGGAGGATGGGCCTCCTGGCCCGTCACGTTCGACTGGTGACGGGCTAGGAAGCCCATCCTACAGTGCGACCGCCGCTTCGGCACCCGAAAATTCAGCGTAGACAAGGCACCAGGCAGGTCACCCCACGACGAGTTTTCGCATAGCCTCTTAAATATGAGCATACCACCGGGCGACGGTCGAGGGCAAGAAAACTCGATTGACGTGGCTGAATTCAGGTTGCACCAAATGTTCCTTTGTGCCATGACGTAGAGGCCATCCGCCGCACACGAACCCTTTCCAACTGCCCCCGCAATGGAAACCGCCGCCGAAACCGAGCGCCAGCAACTCTTCGCGGGCATCCGCGTGACGAGTTTTGGCACGCTGGCCAGCCGCTTGCTGGGCATGCTGCGCGATATGGCCACGGCCGCGCTTTTCGGCCTGTCGGGCGGCGGCGTCATCGACGCCTTTGTGATCGCGTTTCGGATTCCTAATTTTTTTCGCCGCTTGTTTGGCGAGGGCGCGCTGGCGGCCAGTTATTTGCCCGTGCTCTCACAAAAACTCGCAGAAGACCGCGCCGCCGCCTGGCAGTTGGCCAGCGCCGTGCTCGTCTGGCTCTCCGTCATTCTGGCCGTCATCGTGATTGCCGCCGAGGTCTGCTGCCTTGTGCTCTGGAACCTCGCGGGCGACCGTCCCGGCATGACGCTCCTCTTGGGTCTCACCGCGACCATGATGCCCTATTTGTTCTTTATCTGTCTGGCGGCGCAGGTTTCGGGCACGTTGCACGCATTGGCACACTTCAGCGCCCCGGCTCTCGCGCCGACATTGTTGAACCTCTGCTGGCTGATCGCCGTTTGGCTGATCGCCCCGCGTTTTCCGCTCTCGAAAGAGCTTCAGGCCCACATTCTGGCGTGGGCGGTGCTGACGGCCGGCGTCTTGCAACTCGCCGCGCAACTGCCGGTTCTCTGGTCGTTCGGTTTTCGTTTTGATTACAACTGGGCGGCCAGCCGCGAGGCGGTTTGGCGGATCGCGGCCTCGCTGCTGCCGATGGTGCTGGGCCTGGCCATCACGCAGCTCAATACCCTGTGCGATAGTTTGTTGGCGTGGGCGTTGGCCTCGGCTGACGCGGCGCCGGTGCCCTGGTTGGCTGGCGCCGTAAACTATCCCATGCGCACCGGCGCCGCCGCCGCCATTTATTACGGCGAACGGCTCTATCAGTTTCCCCTGGGGCTGTTGGGAATGGCCGTCGCCACCGTCATCTTTCCCGCCTTGAGCCGGCACGCGGCACGCGGCCAACACGACCGCCTGGCCGACGACCTGACGCTTGGCTTGCGGCTGGTGCTGTTTCTGGGCGTGCCGGCCGGCGTGGGCCTGGTGCTGTTGAGTGATCCGCTGGCGCGGCTCTTGTTTGAACATGGTGAATTCACCTCCGCCGACAGCGCGCGCGTGGCCCGCATGATCGCCTGCTACGGTCTGGGCGTGTGGGCTTATTGCGCCTTGCCGGTGATGGTGCGGGGCTTTTACGCGCTGGGCGATTTACGCACGCCGGTAAAGGCCGGTCTGGCGGCGATGATCTTCAATTTGGCGTTCAATCTAATGCTGCTTTGGCCGCTGGCCGAAGCCGGGCTGGCCCTGGCGACTTCGCTGGCCGCGTTTTTTCAACTCGCTTGGTTGACGGCCGCGTTCTCGCGCCGATTTGGCTCGCTGCGTTGGCGAGAACTGGCCGACACCTTGCTCAAAACATGGCTGGCGACTGCTATGATGGTGGTGGTCGTCAGCGTGTTTGGCTGGCTCATGCCCGGTGGCGACCAACTTCACTGGCAGTTGTTGAAAGTTTTTTGTCCGCTTGTTTTGGGCGGCAGCGGCTTTCTCGCGGTCAGTTGGCGGCTGCGCGCGGAGGAGTTGGAACTGTTGATTGGCCGCCGCGGTTAGCCGCCTCATCCACCCGGAACAAAATTAGCATCAACGGTTGACGGCCCGGCACGCTGGTTTTGCGCAGGCCAGACCAGGCATGGTCTGGCCGAGCGTGTGAAAACATCTCATTCCTGCCTGTGTGCGGTATCATCCAGCGACTGGTGAGAGATTCGCTTCAATGGTGTATAATATGGCAGGTTTTTATCAACGGCGGAGGATATTATGGCCATGCTTAGCGGCGGTGCGTCGCCCGCCTTGCCGGACGGCGGTGTTCAAACCTTGGAAATGGGCGATCGGCTGACGCGAGTGGAATTCGAGCGCCGCTACCAGGCGATGCCCGAATTGAAAAAGGCGGAATTGATTGAAGGAGTCGTGTACATGCCCTCGCCCGTGAAACCGCTGCATGGCGGGCCTCATATCCTGCTGGCCGGTTGGCTGACTTACTACTTGGCGCAAACGCCGGGGCTTGAGGCCGCGGACAATACCACCGTCCGCTTGGATGAATTGAACGAACCGCAGCCAGACCTGCTGCTTGCCCTGCCGCCGTCCGCGGGCGGTCGCTTGCGCATCGACAAAGACGGCTATTACACCGGCACGCCTGAATTCATCGCTGAAGTGGCCGCATCGAGTGTCAGTTACGACCTGCACGCCAAGCTGCGCGTCTACCAGCGTCAAGGCGTGCGCGAGTATTTGGTCTGGCGGACGCGCGACGGCGAAATCGATTGGTTTCGTCTCGACCAAGGTGAATTCGTGCCGCTGGCCGCCGCCGACGGTATTTTGAAGAGCACGGTTTTTCCCGGTCTTTGGCTCGATCGCGCCGCGATTTTGCGGCGAGACCTGCCTCGCGTCTTCGCGGTGCTTCAGGAAGGCACCGCCTCGCCTGAACACGCGGCCTTTGCGCAAGTGATCGGGGAGGTCAAATAGCCTCTTCCGAGGTCGTTAAAAGAGTTGATCATTTTTTAGGTATCATGGCTCACGTTGACCCGGTTCGCGAAGGCTACCTTTTCCCGCCGATCGGGCGACAGTCTGCGAATGGGTTGATCTGGCAGTCGATTCAGCGAACCGGCATTGAAGCGGAATTGCGCCGCCACTTTCGAGTCGCCGAGAGAATCTGGCACTGCCTGTGGATCGTCTATTTGCGTCACAACCTTTTTTCTTTAGAGGCGCGTTGGAACTTTGTCGCCGACACGGTGGAGCGGCTGAGGCCACTTGTCGAACATACTTCCGTGGCGTGTCCACACTGCGGCGACAAACTATCCTAAGCGTCACAGTGGCACTTTGCCGTTTCCATCTCCTCACGCTCCACGGAATGGAGCGCGTGGCAGGCGCCGAGCAGGTGCTCCACGATGTCGGCGTCGAACGTGGAATCGCCCTCGCGCAAGACGAGCACAAAATGATTGTCGGTAACGCCGGGAAAAGAAAGCACCGGCTTCTTGCCGGGATAAAGACGGCTGACGAACAAAAACGCCGCGACAATGCCTAGCCCGGCGAAGAGGACCATCATCTCGAAAGTGGTGGGCACGAAGGCCGGCAAAGAGTTCCAGGGCCGGCCGCCGACGTTGATCGGCCAATCGACTGCGGTGGTCCAAAACTGAAACCAGATCGCCGCCGCCACGCCCAAGGCGCCGCAGACAAACGCCGCCCAACTCAACCGCGAGGGCCGCAGTCCCAACGCCCGGTCGAGGCCATGCACCGGATACGGCACGTAGACGTCGTTGATATGCCAGCCTTGCTCGCGCACACGGGCCACCGCCTGCAAGAGGTCTTCTTCGTGCTCAAAACTTCCGACGAGAATGCGACAACTCATAGATGACTTTCCGTTAGAACCATTGCAAGTTGTGACGACGGCGGCCGCGAGCGTTTAGCCTCTTGCGTTGTGCGCCCCCATCCGCCTTGTGCGTAATTTCACGAGATTAAGCTCTGATGCCACCCGCTTGCCGGGTGGAGATTCCCGTTGGCTGTCTACAATCGGGCGTTGCCCGCGCCCCTTTTCCCGATTTTGCCCCGCGTGGCCGCCGAAGGCGGCCAAGCGGGGCAAAATCGGAACCGTAGGGAACGCCGACTTTGTAGACGGCCAACGTGAAAACTCCCTCGGGCAAGCCGAGGGCATCGTCCGCTACCGTCGCTGAATGTCAGGTTGTCGCTTAATCTCGTGACATTACGCCTTGTGCGGATGGGGTCGAAGCCTCTAACAAAGCTTCCTCTTCATTTTCCAATTCACCACTTTTCACCTCCGCTTCCTTCCTAGCCCGGCCATATCCCAGCACGCCTTTGACCTCGGCGATGGCGATCATCGGCAAGACTCGGCAGAACAACAAAAAGCAGGTAAAAAACAAGCCGAAGCTGCCGGCCAACGTGGTTAGCTCGATGAGCGTGGGAGCGTAATGCGCCCAACTCGACGGCAAAAAGTCACGCTCCAGCGAGGTGACGATAATAATGAACCGCTCAAACCACATGCCCACGTTAATCAACAACGCCACCAACAAAACGAGAATCGGCCGCATTCGCACGCCCGCGAACCAATACAGTTGCGGCGCCGCGATGTTGCAGCTCACCATGATCCAATAACCCCAGGCCATCGGCCCCAACGCCCGGTTCATAAACGTAAACCGCTCGTAAGGATTGCCGGAATACAACGCCACGAAAAACTCCGTGACGTAGGCCAACGCCACCAGGCAACTCGTGCCCAGCGTCAACTTGGCCATCGCGTCGATATGCCGAATGGTCAGGTATTCCTCGAAACGCATCGTACTGCGAGCGAGAATCATCAAGGTCAACACCATCGCCATGCCCGACAGAATGGCGCCGGCCACGAAGTAGGGCGGGAAAATCGTCGTGTGCCAGCCGGGCACCACCGCCGTGGCAAAGTCCATGCTCACGATCGAATGCACGGAAACGACCAACGGAGTGGCCAGGCCCGCCAGCGTGAGATACACCACCTCATAACGGTGCCAGGTGCGGAACGAACCGTCCCAGCCGAGACTGAAGAATCCCAGCACGCTGCGCCAGCGGCTGGGTTTGCCGCGGTCGCGAATCGTGGCCAGGTCGGGAATCAAACCCACGTACCAAAACACCAGCGAGATGGTGAAGTAGGTGCTGATGGCCACAAAGTCCCACACCAAGGGCGAGCGAAAGTTGATCCATAGCGATCCGCGCGAATTGGGATACGGAAAAATCCAGTACGCCAGCCAGGGCCGGCCCATGTGAATCAACGGGAACAGTCCGGCGCACATCACGGCGAAGAGCGTCATGGCTTCGGCCGAGCGGTTGACCGACGTGCGCCATTTTTGCCGGAACAAATACAAAATGGCCGAGATCAACGTGCCGGCATGGCCGATGCCGATCCAGAAGACGAAATTCGTGATGTCAAACGCCCAGCCGACGGTGCGATTCAATCCCCAGGTGCCGATGCCGGTGGCGACCTGGTACGTCACTGCGGCGGCGCCCAGGCAAAGCACGGCGAACGACGGCACAAACGCCGCCCACCAGAGCGCGCCCGCCCGGCGTTCCAACGGCGCGCAAACGTCTTCCGTCACGCGGCCCAACGATTTGTCGCCTTCGATCCAAGGCACTCGCAAGGAAGAATAGACCTCAGCCACGCTGCTTTTCCTCCGTGCCGTCCGGCACATTACGCACTAAACTCAGATAAGTGATCGACGGGCGCACGTTCAACTCCTCCAGCACCTGGTAGCCGCGCCGGTCGCGGCTTAGTTGCGAAACGCGGCTGGCTGGATCATTCAAATCTCCGAAGACAAT
>DASVGM010000648.1:0-3672 GCA_036379555.1 Pirellulales bacterium
CCACAATGTCTTCACTGCCCAGGCCCAGCGCGTCTTCCATAGCCTGGTTTACCAACAGGTATTTACCGGCCGCATCCTTGATGTAAACAACCGCCGGGGTGTTTTGGAGGATCGAGGAGAACCGCTGTTCGGTTTCTCTCAGCGCGGTCACGGCGCGTTTTTGCAACGTGACGTCGCGAAACACGAGCAAGCCGCCGTAACGCGCGCCTGCTGTGTCCACCAGCGGCCGCGCGGTGACTTGCAGCCAGATTCCCTCCCAAAGCTCCGGGTGCATGAACAAGATTTCCTCACCTTCAATCGACTCGCCGTGGGCCGCCTTGGCCAACGGAAGGTCCATGCGCAGCGCGGGCGAGCCGCCATCGGGCAAGAAGGTGGCCTCATACCAACGGCGCTCAAAGGCGGCGGCATTGGAAGAATCGCAACCGATGATTCTGGCCGCGGCCGGATTGATGCGCGTGATGCGGCCTTGGCGATCGGCGATGACCACACCCACATCCATGCTGTCGAGCACCAGGCCAAGCAGCCGGCTCTGTTCTTCCAAACCGCGCTCGGCCCGTTGGCGTTGGGCCGCCTCGCGCCGTAAGATGGCGTTGGTTTGTCGCAAGTCGCGCGTGCGTTCGGCGACGCGGCTCTCCAACTCGGCGTTGGCGTCCTGCAGGGCCTGCTGAGCGCGTTTGAAATTGTCGACGTCGCTGGCGGACCCCGCGACGGCCACCACCTCGCCATGTTGCCAGACCGGTCCCAGAATACATGCGTACCACGACCAGCCGCCGTCGCCATCGGCCGCGTAAAGCTCGCAACGCTGCGGCTCGCCCGTGGTGAAAACCCGCTCCACCATGTCACGCACGCGGGCGTGATGCTCCAGACAGATGAAATCATAGGCGCTGGAACCCAGCACGTCGTCCATTTTCAGGGCGCCGCGCGTACGGTTCAGGTAGAGCAACTTCCCCTGTCGGTCGAGCATGAGCACCGTATCAGGTACGTAGGCGAGCATGCCGGCCGCTTGCTCGAGGCGAGTTTCATCACTGTGGGCGCGCGACAACTCCCCCTCCAGCTCGGCGACACGCCGCCGCAAGGATTCAATTTCCGCCTCGGCGGTCTGAAAGGCTGGATCGGCCGACATCGTGAAAAGGGGCTGTTATGTGTACAATCTCAACCTGCCGTCATCGTAACCTGCGAGCGATAGTTCGGGCAACCGCGTCAAATTGAGGGTGATGTCACCCACCACGCGCGGCTGGCTCAGCAACTAGCCCGGGTTATTCATCGCCCGGCACCGTCTCAAGATCGCGCATTTCACGGGTTTCAAAGTTGACCGTTGGCACTCGTAGCCGGCTTGTGCAATTGCCAGACTCCGGCTTGCCAACGTGTTTGTTGAAGAGGCCCTCGGCTTGCCCGAGGGAGTTTTCACGTTGGCCGTCTACACCGGCGGCCTCTCCTAAACCCCCGATTTTCCGCCGCTTGGCCACCGAAGGCGGCCAAGCGGCGGAAAATCGGAGAAGGGATTGGTGGCAAATGCCCGGAGTAGACAACCAACGTGATTCTCCACCCGGCACGCGGGTGGCATCAACGGTCGAATGCCGCCACGACAAAACGAAGCAACAACTGTCAACGCTTCAAGTTGCGATTGGAGACGGTGCCCATCGCCCCCTAGCAGACTTCGTAAGAAGCCTGGCCGTCGCAGCGGTTTACGGCCAGAACTCTCACGAGTTCTGCTACGCTTTAGGGCGCCGCCCACGCGAGGGCCGATCAATCATCCCGCTACAAATGGCACTAAGTTCGCCCGATCCGCCCCTGCGCGAGCTCCGCGATGCCTTGACGCAGCGCCGTTTGATACAGCCAGAGATCACCGCCAAAAGCCAACATGCGAAAGCCTTGATGCAACAGTGCTTGGCCGGTTGAAATGTCGGCCGTCATCATCGCCGGAATCTTACCGTGTTTGTCACACGCTTGTAAAACCCGCGCCACCGCTTCCTGAAACCGCGGAGCGTTGAATTCGCCGGGTATCCCCAACGAAATCGAAAGATCGAAATGCCCGATCCAGAGCACGTCGATGCCCTCCGTGGCCGCGATCGCCTCCACATTGCGGACGCCGGCCTCCGTTTCGATTTGCGCGATGAGCAAACCTTCGGCATCGGCCGATCGCATTTTGTCGACGATGTCTCCGCCTTGATAATCGTCGTGGGCAATGGCGAAGGCCGCGCCGCGACGACCGACCGGCGGGTACTTGGCCGCGGCCGCCAGCGTGGCCGCTTGCTCGGCGCTTTCGACCATGGGCGCCATGACGCCCATCGCGCCCACATCAAGCGCACGGGCGACAAAGTGATATTGAGTGGCCGGCACGCGGACCATCGGAACGCAACGCTCCGCGGGCGTCGTCGCCACCAGTAAGCGAATGGTCTCCAGGCTCCAGCCCGAGTGCTCCATGTCGTACACGATGAAGTCGGCGCCCGCCCCTGCGGCCAGACGGCCGATGCCGCTGGTGTTGAATTCAAAGGCGAACGTGCCGATCGACATGCCGCCCGTTTGCAGTTTTCGTTTAACGTGATTGGGTTTCATGCTGTGCCGCTTGTGTGATGGTATTCCAACCTATCTTGCCATGCGCACAAGTCCGACACAACTGTCGTCACATTGACGACATCGGCTAGGCGTTCGGCGCTTTTTGGCGATGCTTTCAATCGCACGGCCTGTTCGCGGCAACATATTAAATTGTAACGGTTTACGACTGTCACATAACGAGTTGTCGCGGTGCCGCGGCACACGGCTTGCCTCTGGGTAGTGGCGAACTTTGGTAATCTACCTTGGAAAGGATGACCGGCGATGAAAACGCGGAGATGGACTATTTTGGGACAGATCATGTTGGCGACGGTTCTCGGTGTTGCGGTTTTGCAAACCTCGGCCGCCCAGGCGACGACACGCAAGACGAAGCTCGTCACGAGCGCTTATGGAGGCGCGGTCTGCACCCAAGGCGGGTGCTCGACTGGCGCGGCCGGCACCGCCGGTGAGGGCGATCGCACACTGGGAACCACCATCCAATGGATGTCCTCGCCGGATGCCGCCTGGCGCGCCGCCGTCGATGAAGAGAAGCTGGTGTTCATGATTCAGGTATCGGGCAACTTCGCCCGGCAGGAATTTACGTGAAACAACGCGCAAGCATACAGGGCGGGCGCCCTGTCGGACGAGCAGGTTGGCAAATACATCGGCGATCATTTCACCGCCTGCTATCAGCAATTGGGCGATTTTCAAGTGACCAAAGTCAATGGCCAGGTGCAAAAGAACGGCGGCAACGTCGTCAGCTATTTCCTTACGCCGCAGGGCAACGTGATCAATGCGGTCGTCGGGCCGGTCAAGGCGGACAAACTTCTTGCCGAGGCCGAGTGGGCCGTCACCAACTGGCGGCTGGCCCGCGAGCGCAGCAATAAAAACGCTTATGCCCAGGCGCAGTTCATCGCCGAGGCGCACGCGGCGGTGTCGGGCGACCGCACGCACCAGCTTCTGGCTGAAAACGCCCTTGTTCCCTTGCCGATGATCCAGCAGCAGGTGTTTGAAAAGCTCGCCGGACAAAAGGCCAGCAAAGACCGCGGCCACATGGAATTGGCCGCGGCCGGGTTTCAACGAGCGCAGCAAAGAGGTCTGCCGGTGCTGCTGGTGCTCACCAAGGCGCAGCCCAAGCCC
>DASVGM010000649.1:0-2239 GCA_036379555.1 Pirellulales bacterium
CGCGCTGGCGTCACTGCCGAAGCGGTTTTGGCTGAGTTATCGCGCTGAAACAGTATGATTCCGCCGTCAAGTGTTAAACTCACCCGTGTTGGCGAAGCCCGGCCGCAGTGGCGGCTTCTTTGAAATAGAGAACGAAAATGACCGACCACGCCCATATCTTCCGCGGCTGCATTCCGGCGTTGATGACGCCGTGCTCGCCCGACGGCCTGCCCAACTTTGACGCGCTGGTTCGCAAAGGCCGTGAACTGCTGGCCGCCGGCATGCATGCGGTGGTGTATTGTGGTTCGATGGGCGATTGGCCGCTGTTGACCGACGAACAACGGCAAGAAGGCGTCCGCGCGCTCGTTGAGGCCGGAGTTCCCGTGATTGTCGGCACCGGCGCGCAGAACCCCAAACGAGCCGCCGAACATGCGGCCCACGCCAAAGAGATCGGCGCGGCCGGTCTGATGGTCATCCCGCGGGTTTTATCGCGCGGCACGTCGGTGGCGGCCCAGCGAGCGCACTTCGCCGGTGTTTTGAAAGCCGCCGGAGATCTTCCCGCGGTGATTTACAACAGTCCGTACTATGGGTTTGAAACCAAAGCCGAATTGTTCTTTAACCTGCGCCGCGACCATCCCAACCTGGTGGGCTTCAAAGAATTCGGCGGGGCCGATTCGCTCAGCTATGCCGCCGAACACATCACCAGCGGAGATGCGGCCTTAGCCCTGTTGGTTGGCGTTGACACGCAGGTGTTTCATGGCTTTGTTCACTGCGGCGCGGTGGGCGCGATCACGGGCGTTGGCAACGCGCTGCCCCAGGAGGTCTTGCGTTTGGTCGATTTGTGTCGGCGGGCCGCGGCCGGCGACGTTGAAGCGCGGCGGCGAGCGCGGGAACTCGACGCCGCCTTGCACGTATTGGCCACCTTCGACGAAGGCCCCGATCTGGTGCTCTACTACAAGTATCTCATGGTTTTGGAAGGCAACCCGGAATACGAGCATCACTTCAACCGTTCCGACGCGCTAAGCCCAAGCCAGCGCGAGTTTGTTCGGTCGCAGTGGCGGTTGTTCCGAGAATGGTGGAGCGCCTGGCCGGGCGCGGCGGCATGATGTTTGGACCGTGTTTGTGAATTTGCAAAAACGGGCGGCGGATGGTATAAGGTTGGCCGCATGATCGATCGAGATGTTGTAAGTAACTCGCCGTCGCGGACGGCAAAGGTGGGCAATGCCCACCCTACCTAAGTCAAACTTTCTGTTTGTCACCTGCCAGGTCGGCGCGGAACGAGCGGTGAAAGGCGAACTGGCGCGGCTTTGGCCGGACTTTCGAGCGGCCTACTCGCGGCCGGGCTTTTTGACGTTCAAGCTGCCGGACGAACATGGCCTGCCCGACGATTTGAACCTCCGTAGCGTCTTTGCCCGAAGTTACGGCTTTTCGCTAGGCAAGGTACGGACGGCTGACGAGCCTGCTCGCGTGCGCCAATTGGCGACGCTCGCCGGCGAGCAACCGTTTGACAAGCTGCACGTTTTCCAGCGCGATCGGGCCGCGCCGGGCGACCGTGGCTTTGAGCCGGGAATCACACCGGCGGCCGAGGCGGCGGAAGCGGCCATTAAACATTTTTGGCCGGCCGAAGCGGCGCCTTTGCCCGGTGGCGGCGCGCTCGCCAAAGCCGGCCAGACGGTGTTGGATTGCGTGATTGTCGAGCCAGACGAATGGTGGATCGGTTGCCATTGCGCCAGCGGTTGGGCCTCGCGGCGGCCGGGCGGGTTGAGCCGCATGGAACTGCCCGCGGAGGCGGTTTCTCGGGCTTACCTGAAGATGGCCGAAGCGCTGGCCTGGTCGCGGCTGCCCATCGCGCGGGGCGACGTGGCGGCGGAATTGGGCTGCGCGCCCGGCGGTTCATGCCAGGCTCTGTTGCGTCACGGGCTGAAGGTCATCGGCGTCGATCCCGCGGCGATGCCCGAAGTGCTGCTGGCGGATCCGCACTTTCATCATCTTCGCAAGCGCGCCAGCGACGTGCGGCGGAACGTGTTTCGCCCGGTCAAATGGTTGTTCGCCGACATGAACGTGGCGCCGCAATACACGCTCGACGCGGTGGAGTCGATCGCCACATCACGGCACGCGCAGCCGCGCGGGTTGTTGCTGACACTCAAGTTGTTGGAGTGGGAGTTGGCGGAGGAGACGCCGGCATACCTGGAGCGCATTCGCAGTTGGGGTTTTCCTTTTGTGCGCGCTCGCCAGTTGCAGCACAACCGGCAAGAGATTT
>DASVGM010000650.1:0-2479 GCA_036379555.1 Pirellulales bacterium
GAATGTCTGGGTGCTTATGGCCGGTGAAACCGATGAAACGAACTTTGCCTTGCTTCTTGGCCGCCAGCGCCGCCTCCAGGCCTCCTTTTTCAAACACCCAGTCGGGGTCGTTGTCGTAATTCATCTCATGGAACTGCCACAGGTCGATGTGATCGGTCTGCAACCGCCGCAGGCTGTCTTCCAGGTGTTTCATGCTCCCTTGGCGATCTCGGGCGCAGTTCTTGGTCATCAAAAAGACCTTCTCGCGGCGTCCGCCGCTGGCCAGCGCCTTGCCCATGACTTCTTCGGCGCCGCCGTCGTGATAGTCCCAGGCGTTGTCGAAGAAGGTGAGGCCCTCGTCGATCGCCTCGTGCATGAGGGCGATGGCGTCTTTCTCATCAATGGCGCCGATATGCCAGCCGCCGAGGCAGAGAATCGGCAGCTTGACGCCCGTCTTTCCCAGCGGCCGCTTGGGCAAACCATCGGAGCTGTCTTCCTGCCCTGCCAGCACATAGTCGCCGATGCCCGCCAGGGCCACGCCGGCGGCGGTCGTCTTCAAAAATTCGCGGCGGTCGGAATCGGTCATGGGTCGGCTCCTTGGATTGAGTATGAACGGGACGGATTCCCATTTTGAGCGGTTTTGGCCGGGTTGGCAAGATGTGGCGATTCAGACGGAAGCGATCGCGGCAGTCTTGGAGTGCGGCGATTCATCGCCGCTTTCCATCGTCGCGGAGCGACCTTCTTTCCAACCACGATGAGTATTAGTCTGTTTTGCTTCCAGACGGGCCGGCGGCCCGCCCCACGGCGAGTTTCCTGATAGCCTCTGTTAGCCCACGACCCGCTCGCGCGGAAGCTTGCATTTCCTCGCGTTTCGCAGCTAAACTATCAGCATGCGCACCACTCACTCTCACGGTCGTGTTCTTTCGCGCCGCGAGCTCATCCAAGGGATGACCGCGGCATCACTGGCGGCGTTGGCCTGTGGCCGGCCGGGCGAAGCGGCCGCCCAAGCCGCGCCGCCGCCCAAGGCCGATGCCTGCATTCTGCTCTGGATGGCCGGCGGCATGGCCGCCCCCGAAACCTTCGACCCAAAACGCTATACGCCGTTTGAAATCGGCGTGCCGTCGGATCGCATTCTCTGCACGTTCCCGGCCATCGATACCGCGGTCGATCACGTCAAGATTTCGCAAGGGCTGGAGAACATCGCCGGCGTGATGGACCGGGCCACGCTCATCCGCTCGCACGTGGTGGCCGACCTGGGCAACATCCTGCACTCGCGGCATCAATATCATTGGCACACCGGCTACGTGCCGCCGCAGACGGTGGCCGCGCCGCACATCGGCTCGTGGATCGCCCGGCTGCTTGGGCCGCGAAACCCCGCCATGCCCGCCTTTATCAATATCGGCCAACGGCTCGATGGCATCGGCGAAGCGGAGGAGCTTAAGGCCTTCACCACCGCCGGCTTTTTAGGCAGCGAGTTCGGGCCGTTTAATTTGCCCTATCCGCAAGACGCCATCACCTCGGTGCAGCCGCCCAAAGGCATGACGCCCGACCGCTTCGCCAACCGCGAACGGCACTTCCGCAAACTTGTGGCGCAAAGCCCCTTGGGGCGGTTGGCCGGCGACTATCATCAAGAGTCGATGTTGCGGGCCATTGACAACGCCCATCGGCTCTTGAACTCAAAGGACCGCGACGCCTTCGACCTGACGAAGGAGCCGCGGGAGAGCTACGAGAAATACAACAGCGGCCGTTTCGGCCTGGGCTGTTTGCTGGCGCGGCGGCTGATTGAATCGGGGGCGCGGTTCATTGAGGTGACGACGGAATACGTCCCCTTTTTGCATTGGGACACGCACGAAAACGGCCACACCACGGTCGTTGAAATGAAGAAGCAGGTCGATCGGCCGATCGCCCGGCTGGTGCTCGACCTGGAAGAGCGCGGCCTGCTCGACCGCACGCTGGTGATTGTGGCCAGCGAATTCAGCCGCGACATGATGGTGGAAGGCGTGCCGGGCAGCACCGCCCACGACCAGTCGCGCGCCCCGACCGACGTGATGAAGGAGATGAAGCATTACGGCCTGCATCGGCACTTCACCGGATCGGGCTCGGTGCTGTTGTTTGGCGGCGGCATGAAGCGCGGTTTTTTGTACGGCGAGACCGCGCCCGAACGTCCGTTGCTGACCATTAAAGACCCCGTGACGATCACCGATTTGCACGCCACCATTTTCACCGCGCTGGGCATTTCGCCCACGGCGAGTTTGGTGGTGGAGAAGCGGCCGTTTCACGTCACCGAAGACGGCAACGGGCGAGCGATCCCGGCGCTATTCGCGTGACGGTTACTAATCGGACAGCGCCATTTTTGTACGACCAATGGGCATAAATGACGCAGCCGCGGCGATGTCCAAGTCCCCATCCGGCTTATGCATTAAGCGGCAACTTGACATTCAGCGACGGTAGCGGACGATGCCCTCGGCTTGCCCGAGGGAGTTTCACGTTGGCCGTCTAC
>DASVGM010000651.1:0-3910 GCA_036379555.1 Pirellulales bacterium
CAAGCCATCGCGTGGCCCCCGGCGAACACATCTCGATCGCCTTGACGGAACTGCCGCGCGAAGGCCCCGAACCGGCCGACATTCCGCTCGACATTCTTTACGAGGACGACTCGCTGGCCGCCATCAACAAGCCGCCCGGCATGGTGGTGCATCCGGGCAAAGGCAACTGGAGCGGCACGCTGGCCAGCGCTTTGCAGTTTCACTTTGACCGTCTCAGTGGATTGGGCGGCCCCACCCGGCCGGGCATCGTGCATCGGCTCGATCGCGATACCAGCGGCGTGATTGTCGTCGCGAAGAACGACCGCGCGCACAAAGCGCTGGCCGATCAGTTCGAGGCGCGGACGATCACCAAGGAGTACTTTGCCCTGGTGTCGGGGCGGCCCGACCGCGATCGCGATTGGATCGACCTGCCGATCGGCTTTCATCCGCAGCAGCGGGAGAAGATGGCGATTCGCCCAAATCACCCTGACAGCCGGCCGGCACAGAGTTTTTACGAAGTCATTGAGCGGTTCGAGGGGTTTAGCAGCGTGCGCGTGTTGCCCAAAACGGGTCGCACCCACCAGATTCGCGTTCACCTGGCGGCCATTGGCTGTCCGGTGCTCTGCGACCGGGCCTACGGCGGCCGGGCCGAGTTGACGCGCGGCGAATTGCGCCGCCAGGACGACGCCGAGGTTTTGCTCAACCGCCAGGCATTGCATGCTCATCGCCTCACGCTACGTCAGCCGGAAACGGGCGAACCGTTGGAGTTGATCGCGCCCTTGCCGGAGGATCTCGTTCGCGTGGTTGAAGAGCTTCGCCAATCGCGGCGCGCCAGCTCGGCAAACGTGACCTAGACTTTCCCGGTCTAGTTCAGAATGCCCTCAATCTCTTGCCGCCATGAGTACCGTCGCCGCGCCGGAATCGTCGCTGAATCTGCTCGCCACGATACTTTCCGATGAATCGTTCAAACCGGTCCAAACGGCCAATCTGGCGGAAACCGGTTTGAGCGAATCGCTCGTCGACTCGCTGCTGGTGAAAAGCCTGCTGATCGCCGGCAACGCCAGCGGCCGCGCACTGGCGGATGAGCTTGGGCTGCCGATGGGCGTGATCGAACCGCAACTGCACAAGCTGCGCAATCGGCAATGGGCCGCGCATACCGGCTCCGCCCCGCTCAACGACTATTACTATGCCCTGACCGATCAAGGCCGCCAACGCGCCCAGTCGCATCTCGAAGCCTGCGCTTATATCGGCGCCGCGCCGGTTCCCTTGGCCGATTATGTCGTCTCGGTCGAGGCGCAGAGTGTCCGCGGCGAAGCCCCGCGACGAAAAAAACTGGCAGAGGCGTTTCACGATATTTCCATCGAAGCCGCCCTGTTTGACGAGCTTGGCCCGGCCGTCAACTCCGGGGCGGGCATGTTTTTGTACGGAGCGCCCGGCAACGGCAAAACCACGTTGGCCGAGCGCATCACGCGCTGCTTCGGCCAACAAGTTTGGCTGCCGCGAACGCTGATTGAAGATGGCCAGATCATTAAGCTTTACGATCCCGCCTACCACCAGGCCGTTGATGATTCGCCCGGCAGCCTCTTGAAGCAAAACGACCACGATCGCCGTTGGATCAAAATCCGCCGGCCCACGGTCATCGCCGGCGGCGAACTGACGATGGACGCGCTCGAAATCCGGCATGACGCCAGGGCCAATGTCAGCGAGGCCCCGCTGCAACTCAAAAGCAATTGCGGCTCGCTGCTCATTGACGATTTTGGCCGCCAGCGAATGCCGCCGGGCGAGCTTTTGAACCGCTGGATCGTGCCGCTGGAAAAACGCTATGATTTTCTCATGCTGGCGTCGGGCAAAAAAATCCAAGTGCCCTTCGAGCAATTGATTCTGTTTTCCACGAATCTCGAACCGGAAGACCTGGTCGACGAAGCCTTTTTGCGGCGTATTCCCTACAAGGTGAACATCGCCGATCCGAGCGAAAACGAGTTTCATCGCTTGTTTGAGTTCTACGCGCCCAAGTTGGGATTTCGCTATTGCCGCGAAGCGATCGACTATCTATTGCAAACGCACTATCGGCCGTCACGGCGCGGATTGCGGCGCTGTCACCCGCGCGATCTGCTCGGGCAAATCCGCAATTATTGCGTCTACAACGAATTGCCGTTGGAGTTGCTGCCCGAATATTTTGATCGAGCCATCAAAGGGTATTTCACGTCGTTGGCCGGCGCCGGGAGTAAGCGTGGCTGATGAGCGCGCCATCATCCGCAACACCGCCGCCGACCGCCGGCACTCAGGCCGCCGCGCGGCCCACCGTTTTCATCGGCTTGGGTGGCGCCGCCACGTTGGTGCTGCAAAAGTTGCGGCAACGGCTGGTTGAGTCGGCGCCGGAGGATGGCCTTCCCAGGCCGTCCCGTTCCGACTGTGACGGCGTCGCGCCAGTTTCCGGTCTTTCTGAATACCCACCTGTGGGGCGGCCCGCCGGGCCGTCTGGTGAGAAAGACGGGCCGGCGGCCCGCCCCACGATCGCGCCGTCGCAGCCGAACGAAGGTTCTCGGAAATGCTTCAAGTTCTTGGCCATCGACACCGATCGCGCCGGCTTGCAACAAGCGCAAGAGGGCGAAAACGGCGCAGCGCTATCGCCGGCTGAAACCTTGCATCTGCCGCTACGAAAGCCGGCCGAATATCGCCAATCGAGCGACGAGATTTTAAGCTGGCTCAGTCGCCGCTGGCTCTACAACATACCGCGGTCGTTGCGCACCGATGGTTTGCGGCCGCTCGGCCGACTGGTCTTCGTCGATCACCGCGCGGCCATCGCCGAACGGCTACGCCGCCTGCTCCAAGGCGCGCCGCCGCGCGTGTTCATCATCGCCTCCATCGACGGCGGCGCCGGCGGAGGAATGCTGATCGACGCGGCCTACGCGGTGCGGCAGCAACTCGACCAGTTGAAGCTGAGCGCCGACTGTTTTTGCGGCGTCATGCTGCATGGCACGCTGGCCGGCAACCCCGCGAACGATCTGCGCCGGGCGAACGCCTACGCCACGCTAACCGAGCTGAACCACTATATGCGCGGAGACGCGGCTTTCCGCGCCGGCCCCGTTGAGGTTTTGCCCGTCGGCGATGTTTCGGAGCCACCATTCCGCGACGCCTATCTCGTTCAGTTGGGCGATGAACTGACACCCGGCGATTTTGAGCGGTCCCTTCGTTCGGTTGCCGAGTATCTCTACTTGAACGCCAGCGGCGGCGCGGCGGCGCTCGATCGTTTCCGCCGGGAGAGCCGCGCTGAGCACACCGCCGAGGCGGCCGTCCGGCTGCGCGGCTTCAGCCTGTATGCGGCCCGGGCCAATAAGCACGCCGTGGCGCGCCAAGAGGCGGAGCGATTCTGCCGGCGGCTCATACAAGACTGGTCGGGCGACGATATCGATGAAAGCTCGGCGCGCTCGCGGCTACAACCGCCGGCGTTGGCTTTGGAGCAGTTGACCGAGCGCGTGCGATCGCTCGCCGATCAGGCGCTGGGCGGAAACGCCGAGGCGCATTTTCGCACGGTCATTCTGTCGGAGGCAAAGCTCGCGCCGCCGCACGACCGCCTTGACGGCAGGTTCGGCGGCGTCTTGCGGCGCGTGCATGCGGTGCTCGGCACGCCGATGGCTAACAGCGATCAGCCAAACGACGCCGGGCGTCTGGAGCCGAGACTGGCCGGCGGCGCAAAGAAGCTCGCCGCGACGATCGGCGGCGCGCTGATTGATTCCCTTGAGGCGCTCGTCGAGCAGCCGCTCGCCCGGCTGCCGGCCGCGCTGGCCGGCGTCGGACTCTACCAGCAGCACCTGCGCGAGCTGCGCCAAGCGGCCGAGCAGGCGCTTGAGTGCGATCGGGCACAAGCGCAAGCGGTCTGGGTGCGGCTGCAACGCGGAAACCTGCCGGCGGAGCGGTTTTGGTTCAGCCG